>NZ_JBHFNP010000246.1:0-98534 GCF_041929235.1 Microseira sp. BLCC-F43 | reverse complement strand
TCCCCTAATCCTGAAACACCGGAAAGCGGTACACATGACAAGTGCCAAACAAACGAGGAGCCGATGAGGTGAAAGTCTCACGTCCGGTTTTGAAGGAGAGTTCGGGTAGGTGACTACTCGTTCGACTCTAACCATTTGTTTGTCAACGTTCCCCCTACCGTACCAGCGCACAAGGTTGCCAATGCCATTAAAGGTAGAAGCTCCAGGTATTTGCGGCAAGAGTTTCCCCATTTACTCAAGCTTCCTAGCCTTTGGACTCACTCTTATTTTGTTTCCACTGCTGGCAATGTTAGTAGCGAAACTGTGCGAAGATATATTGAGGAACAGCGTCACCACGATGTTACTTGACGGGACTTAAAAGTCAAAGTGAACACTACATCCCCCGCGTGAACGACGGGGGTTTTGTGCTTCTCGTCTTATTTGATAAAACTAACAAGAACGTTGGGCACGATGAGGTTTATCTGAGCGATCAGGTGCCTGTCTAGTTCTCTGACCACGCTGGTTGAGCAGCTGGTAACATCCCTGACCAATCCCATAATTAGTTTTTCCTCAACCGCAGTGCGATTTTTATTTAATCTGGCACCTGTTGCACTAACGTGCTAAGGGGGTCAAACCCCTTAGACTTGGGTCATGGGTCATGGGTGATGGGATTTTTCAACTCAAGTCAAGCTATAGCTTCACCACCGCATTGTCAGACAGTAGAATTGCTCAGGGAAATTTGTCCAGATATTCTTAATTCACGCGACTCTTGCTTCACCAAACCGGACATGGCAGCTTGCTGCAAGTTCACAAAGGCATCGAGATCGTCCAAGTCATACTTTTTCTGCAACAGGTGTCGCAGTTGCTCTTCTGCTTCAACAGTCAGATAGCCAGTGGTAAGAGCCTGTTGGACAACTTCACGGATTAAAAACATGGCGATCACCCACAAAAAGCGAAACATTTAAAAAGCTGATAAGTAAAACTACTGAACTCAAGTCGCTGGCGGGAACATCACTAAGTATATTTGCTGTATTTTAGCTGACTGGGGATGACCCCAGTCAAGCTCTTTTTTTGTTTGAAACTTAAATTTTGATCGAATTGTAGGCAGTTTTTCTGCAAAAATCGATTAATTTTTTATAAAGCTTCTGTAAATAACCGCTCACCAGAGGTTTATACTGAACGTAAAATTACGTAAAATTTCCGGGTTGTTACTGACCGTAAAATTACGTAAAATTAAGCTCGGCTCTAATACCAGGTAAACTAGACGCTAGTTTTGATGCAGATAGCAGATACCGATGCAGATAGCCGACACAGCTCAAAGGGATCTGCCAAGAGGATTCAATCTCTACCTAATTGGCATGATGGGATCTGGTAAAACAACCGTGGGGGGGTTCCTCGCGGCTGAAATGGGTTACGAGTTTCGCGATACAGATGCGGTTATTGAGGAAGAAGCTGGCAAATCGATTAAGGATATTTTTAACAGTGAGGGCGAAAAAGGCTTTCGGGAAAGGGAAAGCAAGGTACTGAGGAAACTGTCGGCATATACGAGATTAGCGATCGCAACAGGTGGCGGTATCATCCTGCGGGAGGAAAATTGGAACTATCTGCGACGAGGTCTGGTGGTGTGGCTGCATGTTCCTCGGGTGGAAATACTGTTATCTCGCTTAGCTGAGGATACAAACCGACCTCTGCTGCAAGTTTCCGACCGAGTGGGCGAGTTAAAAAGGCTCCGGGATCAACGAGAGCCACTTTATGCCCAAGCTGACCTCTGGATCACCGTTACCAAGAACGAAACAGCCGAACGAATTGTAGCACGAATCATAGAAGCCATCGCCAGAATTACGTAAAATTTAGAGCCGCTCTAATTCCAGGTAAACTAGATGCTAGTTTTGATGCAGATAGCAGATACCGATGCAGATAGCGGATACAGCAGAACGGGTAAGGGATCTTTTAAGAGGAATCAATCTCTACCTAATTGGCATGATGGGATCTGGTAAAACAACCGTGGGGCGGTTCCTCGCAGCTAAAATGGGTTACGGGTTTTGCGATACAGATGCGGTGATTGAGAAAGTAGCTGGTCAATCGATTAACGATATTTTTAAAAGTGACGGGGAAGAAGGCTTTCGGGAGTTAGAAAGCAAGGTACTGGGAGAACTGTCGGCATATACGAGATTAGCGATCGCAACAGGTGGCGGTATCGTCGTGCGCCGGGAAAATTGGAGCTATTTGCAACAAGGTTTGGTAGTTTGGCTCGACGTACCCGTGGAAATACTGTTATCTCGCTTGGCTGGCGATATAACCCGACCTCTGCTGCAAGTTCCCGACCCAGCGGGTGAGTTACAAACGCGCCTAGCTCAACGACAGCGACTTTATGCCCAAGCGGACCTCCGCATCACCGTTACCCACGAGGAAACACCCGCACAAATCGCAGCACGAATCATAGAAACCATTCCCACCGTGCTGAAGCCACCCATAAATCCTGAAAACTGAGCGTTTAAGAGGATAGGGCAAGACAAAGAAACCCGGTTTCTAGGAAAAACGACGATCCTAGAAACCGGGTTTCTTGCTGCGATCTTTGGTTCCAAAGCCACGATTTTTCATAGAAACCCGGTTTCTGCCCCCCCGGGCGTAAGTCCATCTCCCATGACCCACGATCAACAAACTTTATTCCTTGTCTTCCCCTCTTGTAGGGGGGTCACCCATTACCAAATCTTGAAACAAGTGGGAAAAACTTCCTCACAGCCAGATTGGTAATTTAAACTACAGTCGTGCCTTAATTATTTTTAACCGAGCTGGTCATGCTCAAAGAGTCCGATTACATCCAACAAGCTGAGGCCATGCGCGTGCGGGTACTCAGCGAAGCACTCCCCTATATCCAACAATTCGCCGGTCGCACCATCGTCGTCAAGTACGGCGGTGCGGCAATGAAAGATAGCACGCTCAAAGATAAAGTAATCCGCGACGTTGTATTCTTATCCTGCGTAGGGCTGCGTCCTGTAGTCGTACACGGCGGCGGTCCGGAAATCAATTCTTGGCTGGATAAGTTGGGAATTGAACCGCAATTTAAAGACGGTCTGCGGGTGACCGATGCCCCCACAATGGACGTGGTGGAAATGGTTTTAGTCGGTCGGGTGAATAAAGAAATTGTCTCCCTAATTAACCAAGCTGGTGGTTGTGCCGTTGGTCTTTGCGGCAAAGATGGCAATTTGATTAAAGCCCGTCCAGAAGGTCGTGAGGGCATTGGCTTTGTGGGTGAAGTCAGCAATGTCAATATCAAGCTTATAGACTCCCTGGTTAAAAGCGGCTATATTCCCGTTGTATCCAGCGTCGCGGCAGACGAAACGGGGCAAGCGTATAACATTAACGCCGATACCGTAGCTGGAGAATTGGCAGCAGCTTTAGGGGCGGAAAAGCTAATTTTGCTCACCGATACGGCAGGGATTTTGAGAAATTACAAAGACCCGTCTACCCTAATTGCCAAGGTGGATATTCAAGAAGCGCGAAATCTAATTTCTTCGGGTGTGGTGTCTGGGGGAATGATTCCGAAAGTAAATTGTTGCGTGCGGAGTCTCGCTCAAGGCGTCCGCGCTACCCACATTATCGATGGTCGAATTCCCCACGCCCTACTGTTGGAAATTTTTACCGACGCTGGGATTGGTTCGATGATCGTCGCCTCTGAGTTTATCAAGCAGTAGTCACGGATTGAGAAACCCGGTTTCTGCGGAGATATCTAGTCACAGAAACCCGGTTTCTTTGCAGAAGCGCTACTACCAAAAAATAACTAAATATGAAAAAAAATAACTTGGAATTTTATGATTTATATGCAGAGCGATGGTGGAATCCCAAGGAAAAAGTTTATACATTATATCATATAAATAAACCCCGATTTGAATTTTTTGATAGATATGTTTCTAATTGGCAAGGCTTAAAAGCCTTAGATGTCGGCTGTGGCGGGGGTTTTTCCTGTGAATTTATGGCAGCGAGGGGTGTATTGGTATCGGGGATAGACCAGTCGGCTAAATGCATTCAAGCTGCTCAAAAACACGCCGAAAGTAGTGGATTTAAAATAGATTATCGGCAGGCTGTTGCTGAAAATATTCCTTACGGCGATGCTACATTTGATGTGGTGGTATGCGTTGATGTTCTAGAACATGTAGAAAATGTAGAGCAAGTTATTTCAGAAGTTTACAGGGTATTAAAGCCAGATGGATTGTTTTTATTTGACACTATTAACAGAACTTTTAAGTCAAAATTGGTGATGATTTGGCTATTGGAAAATATTTTGAGGCAAATCGAGCGGGGCGTTCATGATTGGAATAAGTTTATTCAGCCAGAAGAGTTAACTGAATGGTTACAAGCTGCGGGATTTAAAAATATCGATATTAAAGGTTTTGATATTTTTGGTGATGGTTTGAAGTTAAAGTTATTTAATTACATAAATTATTGGAAAACTGGAGTTGTGCCAATCAAAATAAATGAGGATGATTCAATAAATTATATTGGTAAAGCGGTTAAATAAGCGCTGAAATAAATTTCAGACTGTAGGGGCACGGCACAGTATAACTTTTTGGTAAAAATCAAAAGTTATTCGACGCCGTGCCCCTGGAAAAATAGAGGATTGTAGCTTTCATTGCTCGTTTTGCCCTAACGCTCGTTAGCCTGACTTGTGTTAGGGCAAATGAACCTGAACCTATTACCCTAACAAGCGTCAGGGTAGACATTAAACAAACAATAGTGATACCATTTGACGAAATGAACGGTACAAATAAACGTGGCTTTTTTGCTAATTGCTAAGCGCTGCGAAATCCTACAATTAGCGATTAGCTGTTAGCCATTAGCCGGAAGTATTTGTATCGCGGTTAAACTGGCTTGGTATGAGCAAACTTGCTTTGGCTGGTAGGTTTGCTCACAGAACATCCTGCCATTACAAGGGTATGGCATTTGCAATTGCTGATAAAGGAGTAAAGACCGATGAACAATGAAAAAGAGATTAAAAATCTGAAAAATCAGGTAAATAGTCTGGTTTACCAGTTGCTCAAAATTAATAAAATACTGGCGCGCATGACTACGCAGCTAGAGTTGCAAGAGGTACGCCAGCTAATTGCAGAAAATCTCCAGCTATTACAGAAGCTGCGATCGCAGCAGACCTCGCCACCACCATCCGACCATAGTAAGATATTAAACACTGTTAAGTAATGTTAGGATAGGCGAGAGCTATCCCTACAACGCCGTCAGCACAATGGACTGAACTGAACCTACACAAACAAACCGGGTTTCTATGAAAAATCGTCGGTTTGGCAACGAGAGATATGCATACCCTAGCTGGCGCGAACGCATCAAGAAACCCCGCAAACACCAAAGTTTCTATGAATCGTTGAGCAAGGAAACTAGAGATATGCCTCCCTTCCGCTGCGCGAACGACGAAGAAACAAAGGTGATGGTCTTCTCGCGCGTCAGTCCTAAGTAAGCTGTTCTTCATCTAAAAACTGTTAAGAAAGGTTACGATCTTCACAGTCATTACTCTACCCAGATGAGTCAAGAAAGTTTAGAAATCGTCAAAACCGAGTACCAAGCTGGCAAAGCGGCGTTTGAACGAGGTCAGTATCGCCAGTCGGTGCAATGCTTAGAAAAGGCAGCTGCTTTGGTAGAAAGGAACTCGCGCTTGGGAGGCGAGGTGCAAATTTGGCTGGTGACGGCGTATGAAGCAGCGGGACAAAGACAGGAAGCTATTGCACTCTGCACCCAACTAGAACACCATCCCAGTTACGAAACCCGCAAGCAAGGTCGCCGCTTGCGTTATATCCTAGAAGCACCGCAGCTCAACCGCCGTCCCGAATGGCTGACTCAAATTCCAGATCTGGCGTCTTTGCCAGATAATGCGGCAGAAACTCGCTTAGGACGCGCTGCTGCGCCAGTTAAGTCGAAGCCGCGTAGCCGTCCTCAACCAGAACCTGTGGATCTCAGCCAGGTGAATACAAAGGATAATCTATTTATTTGGGTGGCGTTGGCGGCAATCGCCATAACTTTAGTTGGGTTATGGTGGCTAAGCTAAGCCAAAATCAGCCTAAAATGAACCGCAGAGACGCACGAACCGGGATGAAAAGAAGCGGAGTAAGGCAAATGCTCTTAAAACGAACTGTTTTAGCGGTAAGTCAGGCTATTTTTGGCGTGAGGCGGGGTATTCGCGGCTTTGTGGTGCAAACGCGGCTGCTGTTAATTGTATTGATAGCCTCGCTGTTGCTAGTTGGGTGTGTGGATTACGACCTGGATGTGAGTTTTGATAGTCCAAACCAGGGCGCGATCGTACAATCTATCAAACTGGGAGAACAATTCACTACGTTGAGTCCGAAAACGGCACAAGAATGGTTAAATAGTCTGGAAGTTCGGGCTAAGCAGTTACAAGGGAAAAGCCAGCGGATTTCCGATACCGAATTAACGGTGACGATTCCTTTTTATTATGGTGCCGAATTAGAGCAGAAGTTTAACCAGTTTTTCAACGCGACGGAAAAGGGAAAGAAACAACCTGCTGTCACGGCTAATACAGATTTGCCTGAAATTAAGTCTAACCTTAGCTTAAAACAGAATAACTTATTGCTGTTGCTGCGAAATCGGTTGAGTTACGACTTGGACTTGCGATCGCTTTCCCGTATTGCTTCTGATGGTAGCGTTATAGTCGATCCCGGTTCGCTTTTAGATCTGGAGTTTCACCTCAATACACCTTGGGGCGCGCGCAGCATTGCTAAAGGTGAAAAAGCTATTAAACCAGAAAGCCAAAACCAAGGACATCAGCTAATTTGGCATCTTCAACCCGGTAAAATTAATCATTTAGAGGCAATATTTTGGTTACCCAATCCTTTGGGAATTGGTGCTGTTATCATTGCCCTATTTGTCGCCGCAGGGATTTATTTAAAATACAATCGTGGGCTAGGGGTGGCTAAAAAGCCTACCCGCGCCGCAGCCTAAAATCTCATCGTTGTTGCTCAACCAAAACCCTTAAGAAAACTTAATCCAGGTTTTCACAGGGTTTTCACAACTTTCTACTAACTTGAGGAATAGAGGCTGTAACGCAAGACTAACCTATCACCTTTGTTTCTTGCTGCGATCTCTAGTTCTAAAGCGATTTTTCATAGAAACTTTGGTGTTTGCGTAAGTCCTGTCTACTAACTTGAGGAATAGAGGCTGTAACGAACATCGTGCAAAAGTTAATAGATTAACTCGTTGCACGATCTACAGCAGTGAAAGCCTGAAGAACAAGATACTTGCTGGAATAATATGAATTTGCAATTAGCGAAAACGGCGATTAAAGTGAGTGCGATCGCTCTAATTACTTTACCTATTACCGCTCACCGCACCATTGCTCAACCTTCTCGCACTACTCAACCCAATATTAATGTCCCTCGCAGCCTCACAGGTCAGTGGGTGATGGCTTCTATCGATCCCGATCCAAAAGTGCGACAAAAAAACGGTAAATATGGCATATCTGTTACCCAGAATGGCAATTTATTGAGGATACAGCCGCAAATCGGAATTCCCCTGCTAGGTCAACTATCCGGTCAACAAGTTCGGGTCAGTTATTCACCAAGTCAGTATATTTTAGGGGATATTAGTAACGACGCCAATCGTGTTTTACTGACGGCTTCTGGATCTAGTCAACCAACAGCCATTTTAATCCGAGTTGGCTCATCTGGATGTCCAGATAGAGGCAATTGGACTACCACGCTCTCTAGTTGCACCGTTAGTCAACAGTAGATATTTTTTAAATTAAATCTAAACTTTGATGGCGCGAATCTCGTAACATCTGGTGCAGGATAATTGCTTTCACGGTAACCAACCCTCAGTCAGCACATCCACTTCAGCAAAGCGGCATTCTTCAGGAAAAGTTTTGATTAACAGTCCAGTTTCGTCCCTTGCTTCTCGTCCAGCTTTGGCGTAGCAATCAGCAAAATTTTCGGTCAGGTAATTTTTCCAGCTTGGACTATCTTGTAAAACAAGAACAATTTGCCTTCGCTGTTCGTTGATTGTGGAAAGCCAACTGGTGCTGCGTTTTTCTGGCTGGTATGCGTACTTGAGTAAATGCATTAGCAACACAATCAATCGGTTTTGAATTTCTCGTTTATCACGCTTACCTAATGATTCAACTTCATCTATTAAGTTTTTTAAGTCAATTTCTGCGAACCGTTGTTCTTCCAGCAATTGGACTGTTTTGTCAATCCATTGAGCCAAGTCGGTTTCGTAAAGTTCGGCAAGTTCTTGAGCCATCTTAGTTGGGTTCATAAAAAACCTCCTGATATATTCTCCTGGTTGCCCAAGTAGGGACACGGCATTTTATAATCTTTTGGGATCAACTAAAATTGATTCTCCTGGTTGCCCAAGTAGAGACAAGGCATTTTATAATCTTTTGGTATCAACCAAAATTGATTCTCCTGGTTGCCCAAGTAGGGACACGGCATTTTATAATCTTTTGGGATCAACCAAAATTGATTCTACGCCGTGTCCCTACTTTGAATTAACCAAAAACTCATACAATGCTTGATAAGTTTCTTCTGGAACTTCTTCAGCCGGAAAATGCGCGCAGGGTAAAGCTTTACCCCTGACGTTACTAGCCCTTTCTCGCCAACTTTCCTGGACATCATAACTGCGTCCGACAAAACCTTTTCCGCCCCATAAAGCTAGCAAAGGACAGGCAATTTTTTGATTCATATCTGCTTCGTCGTGAATCAGGTCAATAGTAGCAGCAGCGCGATAATCTTCGCAGGTAGCATGAATCGTTTCTGGGTTGCTAAAACAGCGCAGGTACTCCCCTAATATTTCTGGGGGAAACGCCGATAGGTTGTTACGACTCCACGCCTCTAAAGCTTTGCTTAACCAGTATTCTGGATTAGACCCAATTAAAGTTTCTGGCAAATCGTAGGGTTGAATTAAAAAAAACCAGTGATAGTAAGCCGTGGCAAATTCTTTATTCGTGGTAGCATACATTTTATAGGTAGGCACGATATCGAGAACAGCCAATTTTTTCACTCGGTTAGGATGATCCAAAGCCATTCGGTGTGCTACCCTACCCCCGCGATCGTGTCCGACTAAGTAAAATTCTTCATAGCCTAGTTTAGACATCACCTCAACTTGGTCTTGCGCCATTGCGCGTTTTGAATAATTAATATGATTCGTCCCGCCTTCGGGTTTTGAACTATCCCCATATCCGCGCAAGTCAGGCACAATAATGGTAAAATCTCTAGCTAGGAGAGGCGCAATTTTATGCCACATTAAGTGAGTTTGGGGATAACCATGCAGCAGCAGTAGAGGAAATCCTTTCCCTCCCTTGACCAGGTTAATTGTTGCGCCGCTGGTATCGATTAGGGATTTTTCAAAATTATCAAACATAGAATTTGGTCATGGGTAATTGGTAATAGGTATGATATTATGTCCGGTTGCTTCAGTTTCCTTGGGGGCGGGTTTATTCAAGTTATCTCGCCCCTACAAAACGATAACAGGACTTACGCTTGGGCGACCTAGAAACCCGGTTTCTTTGTGTAATTCCTGGAGCAACTATACGCAACCGATGCACCCTGACTTGAGCTGAATAATCTTTCGAGCAATGTGTTTTTAAAATTAGAAAAACAAAACTTACACAGAAACTGGGTTTTTAGTATAAGTACCAATTACCAATTACCGATTACCCATTACCGATTACGGCAAAATAGCAAAAACTCGTGCTGGAAATCCAGATCCGTTTTTGGGTTTAGGAAATGATACTACTACTAACGCTCCTGCTTCCGGTACTTTATCCAAATTGGTCAGCAATTCAATCTGGTAGCGGTTTTGTTTCAGAATATAAGTTTCCAGGGAATAATCATTTCTGCTCGTTGCAATACCGGGATCTGTATCAGTGGGTTCGTGACCAGAAGCAGTAATTTTTCGCACTTCGTAGAGGTATTTAAGCACCTCCATGCTCCAACCTGGATAGTGCGCGATGCCTTGGGCATCTCGGTTTTGCATTGCTTCCCGATTAGGCCAGCGTTTCGACCAGTCGGTTCGCATTGCTACAAATGCGCCCTCTGGAATCGTACCGTGCTTTGCTTCCCAAGCCTTCACGTCTTCCATCGTAATCGTGTAATCGGGATTTTTGGCAACCTTTTCGTGGACATCGATCGCTACCAGCGGCAGGATCATTTCTTTAGGTTCAAGCTGATCGACGGTACGCAATCCCTTGATAAAATGGGCAGGCGGGTCTACGTGAGTTCCCCACTGTCCGACGTGGCAAAAATACTCAGCCCAGAAGCCAGAACCCAACTTGCCTACACCTGGTTCGTACCAATAAAGCGTTTCGCGCTTTTCGTCGGGAAAGCCTTTCCAACGGGGAATTCCCGGTTCAAAGGCGTGGGTGAGGTCAACAAATTGCTTGCTTTTGATGATTTGGTAAGCTTCTGCCAGACTGGATTGTTGGGTTTGTTTTGTCTGCGCTACAACAGCCACGCCCCCTAATCCTACTATCAGCATTCCGCCCACAGCCATTTTGACGAGTTTCATTCTGCCCTCCAATAAATGGGTTGACAAAAATCATAAGGCATGGCATTGGAGAAAAGGGTAATGCGATCGCATCGCCTTAATCTTTAGCAATCTATCACTCAGTTAAAAAAGTATTAACTGCTACAAAAAACTAACCATTTGCCGTCATACTAAAGGGCGACCCAGGATCGGGTAGTCTCAAACCGTGCGTTCAGGGAGACAAGCAGCAACAGCCAGTGTAGGCACTCGCGTCGGCTCAAAGCTAAAAATATAATATTATTTAACGTTATCTGGAGGCAATTTTTCCTAAAGTGGAAAAGAAAGCTCTCAGATTTTGCCGTTGTCAAACTGTTAAATAGAGAAACGAATAGAACCGAACTGAGGAGTCAGGAAATTGAAGAAAGTTGAAGCAATTATTCGCCCCTTTAAACTCGACGAAGTCAAAATCGCGCTAGTTAATGCTGGCATTGTGGGGATGACGGTTTCTGAAGTGCGAGGATTTGGACGCCAGAAAGGTCAAACCGAACGCTATCGCGGTTCTGAGTACACCGTTGAGTTTCTGCAAAAGCTCAAAATTGAGGTGGTAGTAGAAGACGATCAAGTCGATCTAGTAGTTGACAAAATTATCGCCGCTGCTCGCACAGGGGAAATCGGCGATGGCAAGATTTTCATCTCGCCCGTCGAGCAAGTCGTGCGGATCAGGACTGGAGAAAAGAACACCGAAGCAATCTAAGAATGGTAATTGGTAATTGGTAATTGGTTGTTCTGCCATTACCTATTACCTATTACCTATTACCCAATCTAAAATCTGCAATTGCGGTAGCAAGGCTTTAAAGGCTTGACCTCGATGGCTGATTTCATGCTTGACTTGGGGGGGCATTTCAGCAAAAGTCATTTGCGTTTCGGGTACATAAAATATAGGATCGTAGCCAAAGCCATTGCTACCGCGAGGGGCGTGCAAAATTTCCCCTTGACAAACACCTTCAGCTTGTAGGGCAATAGAACCATCGGGACTCGCGATCGCAATCGCACAAACAAACTGGGCTTGTCGGTTTAATTCGTTACCCAATTCCATCAGCAGCCTTTCGATCCGGTCTGGGTCTGTTTTACCATAACGCGCCGAATATATACCCGGTGCGCCATCTAACGCATCGACTTCTAAACCGGAGTCGTCTGCGATCGCCCACTCCCCGGTAGCCATTGCTACTTGAGACGCCTTCAAACAAGCGTTGGCTAAAAAAGTGTCACCCGTCTCCTCAATTTCCAGTTCATCGGGTTTGAGCGCCAATTCTATATCCAAACCTTCTAAATAAGCCTGGATTTCTAAGAGCTTCCCTGGATTTCCAGTCGCTACGACTAACAATTTAGAATCGGTCATTGGTAATGGGTAATGGGTAATGGGTAATGGGTAATTGGTAATTGGTAATTGTAGATTATAGAAGATTTAAGTGTAATTCTTGTATCCTGGCATCTCAAATCCAACATCACCCATTACCGATTACCTATTACCCTCGTTCCCACGGATCTGCCTGGGAACGCCATTACCAATTAAACAGAATTTGCCCAACTTTTAGCCCAATCTAAAGTCTGATGCACCTGCTCTAAAGTAGCAGCTTCGCAGTATAACCTTAAAAGCGGTTCCGTGCCGCTAAAGCGAATCATCAACCAGCTACCATCGTCTAAACGGAATTTATAGCCGTCAATTTTATTGCAATCAACGACAGCACGTCCGGCGATTTCTGTCAAGGGTTTTGTTTGGAGTTGATCGAGGAGGCGCGATCGCACGTCCATCCCTGCCAAAGGCAGATCGATGCGATCGTAGGCGGCAAAAAAGCCGGTTTGCTCCTGTAAACGGCGATACAGATCGCTCAAATCCAAGCCAGATTCAACAATAGCTTCCAGCACGTATAATGCCGACAGCAAAGCATCTCGTTCGGGAATGTGAGTGCCATAACCAATGCCGCCCGACTCCTCGCCACCGATTAAAACAGCAGTTTCGTTCATCCGATCGGCGATATATTTATAGCCAACGGGCGTCTCGTACACGGGTAGTTTGTATAACGCCGCCACTTTCGGCATCAAATCGGAACCGCTGACGGTTTTGATCACTTCGCCAGTCATACCCCGTCGCGTTGCCAGGTGTGCGATCAAAATCGGGATCAGGATTTGGGAACTGAGGAAATTAGCATTCGAGTCTACAGCGGCGATGCGATCGCTATCCCCATCAAACACAAATCCGACTGCTAGACTATCTTTGTGAGTAGTTTGATGAGTTTGAATCGTTTGGAACAACTTGGATAGGTAACGCGGCAGGGGTTCAGGTGCGCCATCCTCGAATAACGGATCGCGTAAGCTATTAATTTCCTGCACCGGCACTTCCAGAATTTGTCCCAGTCCACTCGCCGCCGCACCGTGCATCACATCTGCAAAAACAGTCAGCTGATCGGCACGAATCGCATCCCGGATCTTCTCGATATCAACCTTAGCCCGCAAACCTTCACAGTAACTAGGCCAAGGATTGAACATTTCTAAACTGCCAGGAGATGCCACAGGCGGCAATTTTTGCTCTAATAACGCTTCAATCTGATGCGTGACTTCCGGCGGCACCGATCCGCCAAATGCACCCTTAACCTTTAATCCCAAATAGATGCCGGGGTTGTGACTGGCGGTGATTACAATCGCCCCCAAAGCGTTTAATTTTTTAGCCGCCCAGCTAAAAGCCGGAGTCGGCGCATAAGTTTCTGTTAAAAGTACATCAAACCCTGCGGCTTGGATCGCCTCCGCCGCCGTGCGGGCGAACAGTTCCGCCATAAAACGCCGGTCGTGACCGACGATAATTGTACGGTTTCCGGTTGTGTCCCCGTATACTTTCAACAATACCTGTGCCGCGAGGGGTGCAACCAGAGCCACACGCTCAAATGTAAAATCTGCTGCAATAACACCTCGCCAGCCATCCGTCCCAAACTTGATCGGATTCACGGCAATTGGCACAGAGGATGGGTGAACCATGATCGGATCTGCCTCACTTGCAATTATGACACCAACGTTCCGATTGAGCCACTCCGCGCACGCTCAGATGCGCGGATTCAGGCTAAGAATTAAAGTTAACTTTTCGCTCATCCATAGCTATCTGGTTAACTGTTCTTAGCTTCATGCAGAACTGCTCCAAGGATGAATGACTCAGCCTACTTTCGGACTCGCTTACTCGTTCGCAGTTTGTTTGAAATTCCTTCCATGCCTGCATTAAGAGCGGCTCCGCCCTCTCCCACTCACTTTGAGCAAGATGCAATAGAAGGTTATCTTCGTCATTAACAAATCTACTCAAATACGCAATGAATAAATCTCGCTGCATAACAATCCCTGTTTGATCAAAATGAACTCTTTGAGACAGGTATTTTTTGATCCGTTGCCCATTCAAATGAATTTGATCCAGGGCTGTTTTTTGAGTAGAAAATTTGATGAATGAACCGCCAGCACTTTCAGCCTTGCGCTTCAATTCGGATTGAACAAAACCTGGATACTTAGCAGAAATAGCTTTACCGTAGCGTTTTTGCCAGCCTTTGACTGAAACATTCTCAGTTTTTATATGTTTTCCATATCTCAGAATCTCATTAACAATTTTCCGGTTTTGAGACTTAGCGTAAGCAACTTTTTTACGTTCAATTTCACGTTTCTTAATAGCTGCTTTTATATAACTTTTCGATTTGTTCCATTTTTGTTTACCTTTTTTAGGTTTACCCTTTTTAGCGACAACTTTACGTCCTACCTTACCAATAAAATCAGGTTCATAGTTTTCTGGATTAGTCCCACGCATTCGACGCTGCATTTGACGCTGCAACGCTTTGATTTCGCGTTCATAACTTGGTACTTTGTCAGCAAAGGGTAGTAATCCAGCTTGTCTGTCACCAACAAAAGCTATGTTACAAATATTCAAATCTAATCCAATGATGCCATCAGATACATAGTTTTTTTCTTTTTGATATGGCACTCCTTCATTTACTAGCTGTACATACCAACGTTTTTGACCGTTAAGTTCTTGCCATAACAGACGGACGTATTTAATTGGCGATTTCAATCCATGTTGTATAACCGGATTATGTTCGTCAATTATGGGATTTAACTTGAGCTTACCCCAAACTAATTGATTATCTTTCCAGCGAAGTCCTTGTTTGTTAGTTTTACCTTCAATGCTTCTGAATCTCTTTGGTGCTTTATATCGGACATTTTTAGCGTTTCCAAATAAAACTCTTTCACTTGCTCGGAAGGCGCGAGTAGCTAAAGTTTGCTGGGTATTAGAATCAATCTTATCAGCTATCCATTTTGATTTATTGCTGACAATTGTGGCATAAGCTTGGATCTCGTAGTCTGAATATCTGTAGTTTTTCCGAGCCTGAGTAAAAGCATCACTCCGTTTTTTCTTCTGTTCTTTAGTTATCTTTCTGGCTGATTGATAGATCTCGGAGTGCCGAACTAAATTCATTCTTACAATTGCTTCTGATAGACAAGCGTTATACAGTTGTCTAGCAGCTTGAAATCTAGATAGCAATTCTGATTCAGAATAGCTATCTACTTTGAGTGGCAATTCTGTAATGAAAGATGTTGTTTTGCTGCGAGGCAATTAAATCACCTCCTGAATTTATTTGTTTTTGGATGTTGGTAAGGTCGGTTGGGTATTATTGATTCTATATAATGATCTGTGTTATTACAAGTGACGGCGGTTAAAACCGCCGCGTCGTCTTTGGGCCCCGATTTAAAAATACGGGGCTACCAGACTCCCGACTTTATTTAGGTGTATCCAATTTATAGGTCGTACCTCCAGCAATAAAATGCCAAAAAACCCAGTGTTTTGGTGCTGTGAGGCAAAAAGAAAGCTTTTACTACCTTCGCCATCCCATATTGCCTCTCTCTTCTTTTCTCTTACCTCTGCGTACTCTGTGCCTGGAGTGGTTCGTTAATTACATTCATCAGCAATAAAAAACCCCCAGATGGGGGATTTGCCGAACGCATTTTTGTCTGGGTGGGGCGAATGATCGGCGATCGCTCTCCCACCCCACCCTTAATAAGCGTCTTGCAACTCGTAGAAATCGGGGGAAATGTAATCCTTTCGTAAAGGCCAACCCACCCAATCTTCCGGCATTAAAATCCGTTTCAGGTTCGGATGCCCTTCGTAAACAATCCCATACATATCGTAGGATTCCCGCTCTTGCCAATCTGCGGTTTTCCAAATCCAGTACACCGAAGGTACTACCGGGTTTTCCCTTGGCAGAAAAACCTTTACCCGCACTTCCTCTGGACGATCTGCATCATCGCTGACTTTGATCAGGTGGTAAAAACTGACCAATTGCTCTCCTGGCCCCTCATCATAACCCCCTTGACACTGGAGGCAATTAAACCCGTAGGCATAGAGAGCAGTAGAAATCGGGATCAGAAATTCAGGAGGAACTTTAATCATTTCCACCCCTAAATGGTCTGGCCCCAAAAACTCGTGTTCAAAGCCGTTTTCCGTCAACCAGCGGGAGATTTTACCCGCTTCTACAATTTGAGACTCTTCAGCCACGGTTGACTTCCTCCTTCTGGGCTGCCTCCAGGGCGGGTACGGGTAAGCCGAAAGCTTCTGCCAATTCTTGCGGCGGTGCTTCGCGAGTCGGCGCTTGTAGGTACTTACCCGTCAAAATATCCGGCACAACTTTCATTTTGTGGGTCGTGCTGTAATAGCGGTGAACTTGCTGTAATTTTGACCGCTCTTGGATCGAATCGTTGGAAATCTTCTTCCGCAGCTTGATAATCGCATCCATAATTGCTTCTGGACGCGGAGGACAGCCAGGGATATAAACATCGACGGGAATTAGTTTATCTACGCCCCGCACCGCCGTTGGCGAATCCACGCTAAACATGCCGCCAGTAATCGTGCAAGCGCCCATCGCGATTACATACTTAGGTTCGGGCATTTGCTCGTACAGGCGAACCAAAGCAGGCGCCATCTTCATCGTAATCGTCCCCGCCGTGATAATTAGATCGGCTTGCCGGGGGCTAGAACGGGGAACCAAACCAAAGCGGTCGAAATCGAATCGCGAACCAATCAAAGCTGCAAATTCAATAAAGCAGCAAGCCGTACCGAACAACAAAGGCCACAAACTCGACAGTCTCACCCAGTCGTAGAGGTCATCAACAGTTGTCAGAATCACGTTTTCCGACAACTCTTGCGTCACCGTGGGGCGTTCTACCGGATTGAAAATTTTTTCCTTCAATTGCTGCTGATAAGCAGCATCAGCGTTCATGACCATTCCAAGGCTCCTTTGCGCCAAGCGTAAACAAGGGCAACTACCAGAATCGCAATAAAGATCAGAGCTTCAATAAAAGCCAACAAACCCAGCCGATGGAAGGCCACCGCCCAGGGGTACAAGAAAACAGTCTCAACATCAAAGACAACGAAAACCAGCGCGAACATATAGTAGCGGATGTTGAACTGAATCCAAGCGCCGCCAATCGGTTCCATGCCTGATTCGTAGGTGGTGCGGCGCTCTGGGCCGCGACGACTAGGCCGGAGCAGTTTAGAAGCTGTAAGAGCAAGGGCAGGCACTAGGCTGCATACCATGAGGAAGCCTAGTAGATACTCATAGCCGCTGAGGACAAACACGTTGATTACTACCGTTTGGGCTAAATAAACTTATTCTTACTTACTTTTACATTTTATAAAAGCCCTTGATTTGCCAACTCGGTTTCGGTTTGCTCAAACTAGCTTATCAGGGGGATTGCTGGAAACGAGGCGATCGCTGCTCGAAACAAAAATAGCGCGCCCAAGCTCAATTCAGTCTCCTTGGGCTGAAAAAGCTTGCCCAAAATGAGCGATCGCCGTGGCTACAAATCTGGGGGCGATCGCCGAGCAAAAACCTTTAGGACTTACGCAAAGAAACTAAGGTGATATGAAAAATCGTTTGTTTGGGAACCAGAGATCAACTCTTCACCTTTGTTTCTGCCAACGCCCTTGCGTAAGTCCTGACCTTGAGTCCCAAACCCCGTCCTTATAGGACGGCTTTACAGCATCAGCGCGTAGTTCACAGATTAAATGCTATAGTGTGAGCTTGACATCCTCGCCGCAAGAGAAGCGCGGCGATTCCCAAACCTCACTTCGGCGCGGTTTCTGCTTCAATGCACCCGCCCTCACAGACTTACTCTGTTCGGGTCTTACGGTCGCTCCACAGACTGACACGGGCAACCCCTGCCGCCAAAATATTCTTACCTGCGTTCACATCAGAGTCATGGTGACTACCACAATTCGCGCCATCCCATTCACGCATGTTTAGGGGCATTTTTTCAACGATATGCCCGCAACAACTACAACGCTTGTTACTCGGAAACCATCGGTCTATTTCGATATAATTCCTACCGTACCAACGACATTTGTAGTTTAACTGACGGGTCATTTCTCCCCAACTCGCCTCGGATATAACCCGCGATATTTTGGGTTTTTTGACCATTTTTTTGACCGCTAAATGCTAACGAGCGTGGAAGAAAACCAAAGAATTGGATTTCCTCAACGAGGTTAGCTGCGTACCATTACAACAGGGATTGCGCCATCTACAAACCCCATTTAATAACTTCTTCGCAGGTCAAGCTAAATATCCAGCTTTTAAGAAGAAGAGAAATGGCGGCAGTGCTGAATTCACGCCTGTCGGCATTCAGGTTTAGGGATGGTCAAGTATTCTGAGCCAAATGGACTCAACCGCTGCCGATTCGCTCTTCGTCGGATGTTGCCCTCTGGCGCCCGACCATCCACTAAGCTGCGGGAGCATTTAAATCCAATAAAGAGGCGGGCAAGTCTGCCCACCCCACAAGAAGAAGGGAAAATTTGGCTCTCAAATTAGGTGCTCTTGCAGCTTATCACTGTCAAGCTTTCCGCTTCTGGTCGTGGTGCGGTGTCTTTACTGGTGAATGTTGAAATCGAAAAACTTCCCGCATCGCCCAACCAAGTTGGAATCGATTTGGGCATCACCAGCTTGCTTGCCCTAAGTACTGGCGAGAAAATTGTCAATCCCAAAGGGTTCAAGGCAAAGTACCGCAACTTAGACGGGCACAAAAAGCTATAAGCCGCAAGCAAAAAGGGTCGAACAATCGACATAAAGCACGGCTATTAGTAGCAAAAGTGCATCAGCAAATTGCTGATGCAACAATTGATTATTTTGACAAACTAACGACTCGATTGGTGCGCGAAAACCAAGTAATTGCCACCCTTGGATTTAGCTGTGAAAAACATGATGAAGAACCGGAAACTCGCTCAGGCCATTAGCGATGCTAGTTGGCGAGAGTTGGTCAGACAGCTTGAGTACAAATGCGACTGGTATCGTCGTACCTTAATCAAGATTGACCGTTGGTTTCCGAGTTCTAAACGGTGTGGCAACTGCGGTCACATCATTGAAAAAATGCCGCTAAATATTCGTGAATGGGAATGTCCGCAATGGGGAACTCACCACGACCGAGATATTAATGCGGCAAATAACATTTTGGCGGCAGAGCTTGCCGTGTCAGTCTGTGGAGCGACTGTAAGACCCCAGGAGAGCTATTCTCCCAAGGCAGGTGCGATGAAGCAGAAACCGCGCATCGTCAGGTTTAGGAATTACCGTGGGTTCACGCCGGTGAGGATGTCAACCTCTCCTGTAGCGTAAAATCCTTAGCCCCTTGACACTCCAGGGTGTGGAATGTGGGTGGAGGAGGCCCCCCACTCTCACAATCGCGTATGAGCAGCTTAGGGACGGCAGGCGCGGTATTTGATGTGATAAACCAAACCGCGGTGAGCCAAATCGAAGGAGTCAACGGTGGCACTTCCAGCGCCTCTGGCTGTCATCGCAGCATTCACGCGCATATTTATGCTGTCACCACAGCGAGACCAAACATCAGCTAAAGTCGCTAAGCTATCGCGAACGTTATAGTTAGTTTCGCCGGTGAAAGTCCGGGAAAAAACTGGGCCGCGGCTGCCTGCAAAAAAGTATTCTGCTCTTAAGTTCCCAGTGGTTCCTGGTGCTACATAACCACGATAATCAGCATCGTAGAGAGAAATTTGGAAGCCTTGGGGTACTTTGATGGGAATGGTCAGATTACAGCTTTTCCGGGTTTCTGCTGCGTTATTTCCCAGGGCTACAAACTTATCAAATAGAATGGTTAATTCTTGACCGTCGGGGCTGACGCTGACACTGGCAGAGCCATCGGGGCAACCAGTACCACCATAGGTTGCGCTTATAATTTGAACTTGCTGCGCCAAGGCGGGGGCAATCGCAGCGGAAGCGGACATTAATATCGCGGCCACTAATACTTTGGCAAACTTCATGGATGTTCTCCTGAATATAATTAAGTGTTCTGTGGAGATTACCCTGACAATAATTTTTCTGTTAAGATTACCCTGAACAATAGAAGCAAAATTGAGGCAATACTTCTCCAAATAGAAGATTGCAAAGCTAGCAAATTCAATATTACGAGCTAAATTAGAGTAACTAGCTCAGGGCTTTTTCGAGCAATGGATTTGAGCGAAAAGCTGGATAACTAAAAGCTTTATTTGCTGCTACTTTTTAAGATACATACCAGTCAAGAAAAGTTCCGCAAAATCTCTAATAAAGTTCTGCCAGATCTCTGAACTTTAGCAGTAGGTAAACGAGAGACCTGAGAAAGTCTTCTCCTACAGTAGTCCGCACACCATCAGGACAAAGGCCACAGATGGCGGGTTCGTTGATGATGAGTGGTGTTGAACCACTGTCAGTACCTGGTTATTTAACTTATACAAGACTTACGCGCATATTCCGGGTTTTTATCAAAAAAATGGGGTCTAAAACCCCGTCCTTCCAGGACGGCTTTACACGGAACTTTGCTATTAGGTGGCACGTCTTACAGGTCAGATGTTAGAATGTAAGCATGACAATAAAAGCATTCAGCTACCGATTCTACCCAACGTCAGAACAGGAAAACCTGTTGCGGCGTACATTGGGTTGCACCCGTTTGGTCTATAACCGTGCCTTAGCCGCAAGGACTGAGGGATGGTACGCAGACCAAAAACGTATCGGCTATGCTGAGACTTCTAGTATGCTGACTCAGTGGAAGAAAACCGAAGAACTCGATTTTCTCAATCAAGTTTCTTCAGTACCATTGCAGCAGTGCTTACGGCATTTGCAAACCGCTTACAACAACTTCTTTGACGGGCGGGCGAAATACCCCAAATTTAAGAAGAAACGGAATGGTGGTAGCGCTGAGTTCACCAAAGCGGCGTTTAAGTTCAAAAATGGACAGGTGTTTCTGGCAAAGTGTGCTGAACCCTTGCCGATTCGCTGGAGTCGAATGTTGCCAGAAGGGGCAGCGCCATCAACTATCACGGTGAAGCTTTCCCCGTCTGGTAGGTGGTCAGTCTCCCTGTTGGTGGATGTTGAAATCGAAGCACTACCCAAAACAGATAGTCAAGTCGGCATTGACTTGGGTATCACAAGTTTGCTTACGCTCAGCACTGGTGAAAAGATTACCAATCCCAAAGGATTCAAGGCAAAGTATCGCAAGCTCAGGAGAGTGCAAACAGCTCTAAGTCGGAAGCAGAAGGGGTCAAATAATCGCCATAAAGCACGGCTCAAAGTTGCTCGCGTGCATCAGGAAATCGCTGATGCAAGGATTGATAATCTTCACAAGCTCACAACTCAATTGGTGCGTGAAAACCAAACGATCGCCATTGAGGACTTAGCAGTGAAGAACATGGTCAAGAACCGGAAACTCGCCCAAGCCATCAGTGATGCCAGTTGGGGTGAATTGGTTAGACAGCTTGAGTACAAGTGCGGTTGGTATGGTCGTACCTTAATCAAGATTGATCGCTGGTTTCCAAGTTCTAAGCGCTGTGGCAATTGCGGTCACATCGTAGAAACGTTGCCACTTGATATCCGGGAATGGGATTGCCCCCAGTGTGGAACGCACCACGATCGAGATATCAATGCGGCAAACAACATTTTGGCGGCAGGGCTTGCCGTGTCAGTCTGTGGAGCGACCGTAAGACCCCATGAGAGCAAATCTCGTAAGGCAGGTGCTATGAAGCAGAAACCTAAATCGTGAGGTTTAGGAATCACCGTGGCGAAGAGCCCGGTGAGGATGTCAATGTTACTTACTGTTACATAGTACAACGCGAGTGCCAGAGCCAGATTGTCTCAAAGCCCCACAGCACCGACGCTTTCATCTTTCAGCAAGCATAGAAGATAACAAGGATAACCATAGGGGACAGTCCATGTCATAATCTGTAACAGAGATTTTAATAATTCGATCCAATTGTTAGTGGGCATGAGCCATGAGCAACCAAACTGTTGATGCGAAAGCGTTAGATAGGTACGAATGCGGCGCCTGTGGCTATGTTTACGAACCCGCCAAGGGAGATAGCAAGCATGACATCGCTGCGGGAACTCCGTTTGAAGAGTTGCCCCCAAATTGGCGCTGTCCGGTTTGTGGTGCGCGCGACAAGGTATTCCAGAACATTGGCCCAGTCGGCAGCGCCTCTGGATTTAAGGCCAATTTTGGCTACGGCTTGGGTGTCAACACCTTAACGCCGACCCAAAAAAATTTACTAATCTTTGGCGGCTTGGGGCTGGGATTTTTATTTTTCATCAGTCTCTATGGTTTACAATAATAAGTTTTGACCGAAACAGGATCGGTGATGGATCGAAGTTCGTTGCTTAGGTTCATCCCTCATAATTGACCCTTTTGACTGACCGTTGACGACTTACAGATAGCTTGAAAAGCAATGCACTCAATCTTAAGAGCCTTACAAAAAGTAGGAGTTTTGTTAGCAGTAGTCCTGCTGTGTATCGGTTGCAGTAAGGTACCTTCTACCAGTTTCAACCCCTGGCAAACGATTAGTTTACCAACCGAGTCGAACTTACAAGACATTGCTTTTACTGGCGATTCCATGCAGCACGGATGGGTGGTAGGCAGCGGCGCCGCCCTATTTGAAACAACCGATGGCGGTAAGACTTGGCAGGAAAAAAATTTGGAGTTAGGCGATCAAAATTACCGCTTTACTTCGGTGAGTTTTTCCGGACAAGAAGGTTGGATTGTTGGAAAACCCGGCTTGCTGTTACATACCGCTGATGAAGGAAAGTCTTGGTCGCGCATTCCCTTAAGTTCCAAGCTGCCGGGCGATCCGAATACGATACTGGCGCTTGGCGCGGATTCAGCTGAGATGACGACTGATGTGGGAGCGATTTACAAAACTTTAGATGGCGGTAAAAACTGGAAAGCGCTGGTACAGGAAGCCGTAGGGGTGGTGCGGAATATTTCGCGCTCGCCTGATGGCAAGTACGTAGCCGTTTCCGCTAAAGGTAACTTCTACTCGACTTGGGAACCAGGACAACAAGCTTGGGTACCCCACAATCGCAATAGCTCCCGCCGCGTGCAAAATATGGGGTTTACTAAAGATGGTCGGTTGTGGATGCTGGCGCGGGGCGGTCAAATTCAGTTCAGCACTCCAGAAGATCCCCAAAAGTGGGAAGAACCACAATATCCAGAACTCTCAACCAGTTGGGGTTTATTGGATTTAGCCTATCGGACGCCTGACGAAGTTTGGCTAGCTGGCGGTAGCGGTAATTTGCTCAAAAGCGGTGATGGCGGTAAAACCTGGCAAAAAGACCGGGAGATAGAAAACGTGCCTTCTAACCTTTACAAGATCGTATTTGTCCAGCCAGACCTGGGATTCATTATCGGGCAAAAAGGCACTTTGCTGCGATACGAACCACCATCTGAAGCGGCTTGAAACGATTGGTTAGATAGCTTTAAGCTATCTCATCAACAAAATCCCAGTGAAAAGTTTCCTCTTGAACTGGTAGCGCAATCGGGTAAAATACTCAATCAGGGCAAGCGCAGTTCACCAATTAAGGTGGGATGAAAAAGCCCCTGGCGACGTGCTACGCGAGACGATAAAAAGTCAAGGTTAAAAGCCTCTGTTATGGATGTCTTTTAATCATATCAATCGTAAGCAGGTAAGCAAGTAGTTCAACTGTGGTATGTTTTCCCAAGTTACGATCTCTTGGGGAAAAAGCGCCCAGTAACGGCAGGGCAACCTTGGCTTGATTGCTCCGAGCAACAACCTTAAAAATGCCCTGCCATTACCCGAATAGGGGTAAGACCCAAAAAAGAAAAACATAGATTATTTTTCTATGTTTTTTGACCAAAAAAATTAGATAAAAACTTCGCCGTTATCCGGCGGCTTTTGATACAATACCAATGGTGAATTCATCAAACCCCTCTAGGCTCAAGACACGTTGAAATAGCTACGGTGAGAGCAGTCGTAGAGAAAGCTGCAAGGGCAATGGTAAAAGTCCAACCCGGAGGCAAAAAGTAAATCATTTTTCGTTGGTTTTAGTTAGTCGCGGGAGGGCATTCCGAGACTTAAAACGGACGTGGAGAACGTGTAAGACCTGCGTGCAGGCTGTGTTCGTTGAAGCGTCAACCCCATTCAGCGATCATCCATAAGGGTGGCGTGGCGAGGAATTTCCGCTCCTTTAGGACGGAGAGGATGTCAAAATATGATATTAATTGAGCTTTTGCAATCTTTGAGAGGAGAAACAGCCAATGGCAGGTACTACTGGAGAGCGTCCGTTTTCGGATATTGTTACTAGCATCCGGTATTGGGTGATTCACAGCATCACCATTCCGGCGTTGTTCATCGCAGGCTGGCTGTTTGTTCAGACAGGTTTGGCATATGATGTATTCGGCACCCCTCGGCCCGACCAGTACTATACTCAACAGCGCCAACAGTTGCCGATCGTGACGAACCGCTACGAAGCCAGTCAACAAGTTAAAGAGTTCAATAGCAAGTAGTTAAAGAGTGGTTTTGAATTATGGATAGCAACAGAATCAATCAGCCGGTTTCTTATCCGATTTTTACCGTCAGGTGGCTGGCAGTTCATACCCTAGCTGTTCCCACCGTCTTCTTCTTAGGCGCGATCGCCGCCATGCAGTTTATTCAACGCTAGGAGTAATCGATGCCAACTCGTTCCCCCAATCCTAATAATCAGCCTGTCGAGTTAAACCGGACTTCTCTGTATCTCGGCTTACTTCTGATTTTCGTTCTCGGCGTGCTGTTCTCCAGTTATTTCTTCAACTAACTGGATAAAATTTCAGAGCTTGAGTACGTGCAAGAAGCGCGGAATTTACGCCTGCTTCCAAGACGGAGCCGACTCCCAAAGGTTGAAGCAGGAAGCTTTCCGTCGAATTAAGCTTGCATACTTGATTTGAGTAAGTTTTGTCTTGCACCGCAATTAATCTGCATATCACTGCGAATGTTTTTGTATTGTTTGAGGAGGTAAAATCTGTGAGTGGAAGCGGAAGAATTCCTTTGTGGATCGTAGCAACTATTGCTGGAATCGGCGTACTCACCGTTGTAGGAATTTTCTTCTACGGTGCTTATGCTGGTTTAGGCTCTGCTATGTAAATCAGTCTGTAGGCTATAATCCTGCAAGAAAGACCGCCTATCCTCGTTTGAGTCGGCGGTCTTTCTATTGGTCATTGGGGTAATAGCTAATAGCAATTAGCCATTAGCCATTAGCCATTAGCTAGCAAATGGATGTTTTAGATCCCGGAGGGGTCTTCCCGTTCAATGTAAATGAACAAGAAAGCCATTGCTACAGCAGGGAAAACCCAGCCGACGATGGGAATCAGGATGGTTGGTAAAAAAGAAGCTGCGTACATGAGTAAATTTCCTATCTGTATTTAGTGCAAGACTTTGAGAAAAACTTTAGCGTGAATTGGCGTCAAGTTGGTGCTTTATAAAGATTTTTAACAAATTGGGTAATTGGTAATGGGTCATGGGTGATAAGTAATGAGGCTTTTCCCCGGATCAGAATTCAAATTCATCCTCGAACGCCGGTAGATCGGGTGGGAGGAGGGTGCGATCGAGGGTGACTTTGTGACTTTCCCGTTTGGTTTGGATTTCCTGGGGGATGATCCCAAGGGAACCGTCACCTGTATCGTCGCCTCGTAGGTTCCCCAGTCGTTGGGGCGGGGTTTCTCGGGCCGACACCCAGCCGATAGGAGCCTCGATCGATCGCAACAGCAGAAGATTCTAAGCTGCTACGTATCTAATTTGACATTCAATTTTTCCCTTTTTCTTGTAGGATGGGTCGGAAATCCCGTCTTTTGATTCGATTTAAATCCATAGCAGCTTAGCAGTTGCCAGAGGCGATCGCTTAGCGTCCTCCCAGGGGAATCGATCTCCTGGTGACGTCCCATTGATTTCGGGCATTTCCACTCAGTAAAAGCACTTATTTTTTATCTGCCAAAGTTTAAGATTGTACCAAATTATTTTGAAGATTAGATAAAAATCCGCAAAAGTGCTGGTAGGGTTTGGGCAAGTATGGTAATTATAATTAAAGTAGATGCAATAAATTGTTCTGCTCTAGGTAGAATACGCAAAAGACTTCAGCTACAGGGTGTAATTGCCCTTCTGGTTGTGTCGAATTAAAGATTTAGATCGGCATATTCTCTCTAGAGTCTGGGACAACTTTTAAGCATCTTTAATTCTGTTTACATCCTGAACGAGCGAAGCCTACGTTACGCCCACGAATATACTCGCGAACCCTGTGGTATAAAGTATGGTCAAAATAGTGAACGTGGGAGTTGGTAAGGGTTGGTTCTGATCGTTGTTCAAAACTTTAACAGGCAAGAACTTTGAGGCAAACGGACATAGAGTCCAGCCACAACTGAACTACCTATAGGGTGGTGTTGTTCAAGCAAAGTCTATTCCAGTAATTGGTTTGAAGCGGAACTCAAATCTACCCAATTAGAGGCAATTGCCATCTAAAAGGATAAAGCGAAGCAACGGTGTTTTAACCTGTTGCGTAGCATCCTGCTTAGAATACCCCGTACTTCAGCCAGGGTGCGAACCGTTCGCCAGAAATCATTATATACACAAGATCTGTACTTGATCCAAACCTGATTATGACGGGCTACCAACCTATGCAGACAATATACCCTCTGAGTTTGTTGGCACAATTAGCCAATCGCCAGCTTAATGGTTGTTTGCAAATATCGAGCGGAGCAGTTACTTGGTCAATCTATCTAGAGACAGGAAAACTGGTCTACGCCTCTAATTCGCTGGAACCTTTTGAACGACTCGATCGCCACCTGACTCGTCTGAGTCATCAAGTTCCGACTCTGGTCGGTGCTGTTCGTTACCACTTGGCAACATTTCCACCTAGTCAGTCTGCTCAAAACTCTGATTACCAAGCGATCTGCTCGTTAGTTCACAACCAGTATCTCAATCCCGCGCAGGCAGCAATTCTGATTGAGGGATTGGCAAGAGAAGTTTTTGAGTCTCTTTCATTGGTTCGTCAAGGGGATTGTGAAATTATAGAGTCTGGAGAATTTACTCAATTTCCTAAATTTTGCCAGATCGATATTTCGCTGCTTACAAACCATCTTCAAAGTCAATTACAGCCGCCTAAATTTTTAGTTTCAACCCCCAAGTTGTCATTGCAGTCTCCTGGATCGCCGTGGCAAAATGAATCGGATACAATCACAAATTCAATTCAAGATACACCGATAGAATTCAATGATTCAATAAACACCAATCATGATTATCCCGTTAATAATAATTATACCATTGCCTGTATAGACGATAATCCCAGCGTTTTAAAAACTATCAATCTATTCTTAGATGCGGAGAATTATTCCGTAGTTATGATTGATAACCCGCTGAAAGCATTGATGCAAATTATTCGATACAAACCAGATCTAATTCTGCTGGATATAACAATGCCGAATATAGATGGCTATGAGTTATGTTCGCTGATGCGACGACACTCGTCATTCAAAAAGACTCCGATTATTATGGTTACCGGAAATTCCGGATTGCTCGATCGAGCCAGAGCAAAGCTAGTCAGAGCAACAGACTACTTGACAAAGCCTTTTACCAAATCAGAATTGCTTAAAATAGTGCAGAAGTACTTACCCTGATGGCAAGTTGAGATGCATCTGAGTTGGAAGATCGTGTCAACAGGAAAAGCGGAATAAATTTTGAGAAAAAACACCTATGAATATAATGTCAATGGTAACAATTTTAATCGTGGAAGATGCCCTCTCCGAACTGGAATTAATCAGTACCTACCTCAAGGAAAGCGGTTACGTAGCCATCGGCGCAGTCACAGGGCAGGAGGGACTTAATCTAGCGATAGAAAAAAAACCAGATGTAATTCTTAGTGATGTGGTTATGCCAGGAATGAGTGGTTTCGAGCTGTGTCGGAAACTCAAGCAAAACCCAGCGACTGAAAAAATTCCCATTATTCTTTGTACCTCAAAAAACCAAGAAATCGATCGCCTTTGGGGGATGAAACAAGGGGCTGATGCTTACATCACCAAACCGTTTACCCGCGAACAACTGATTCGTGCCGTCAAGTGCGTGGTGAGATGAACCGATGAATAATTCAGCTCTTGTCCCCCTAATCAATCCAGAAAACAAACCGCCAGAGGAGCCTTATCTGCGGTTGCGACTAGACCGGCAAAACGGGGCGATTTTGTCGATGCGCTATTTACTGGAGGTGCTAGTTGTTCCCGTGCAACGCCTAACACCCATGCCCAACGTGCCCAGTTGCATGGTGGGATTGTTCAATCGGCGGAGTCGGGTGCTGTGGGCGATCGACCTAGCTGGCCTACTACAGCTCTCATCATCTCGGATGCCATTGCAGCATTACAACATCATTGTTGTGCAAGTTGGCACCAGGCAGATGGGATTGGTGGTGGAAAAAATTGAAGGGATTGTGCGCTTGAGTAGCGATCGCATCCAGTCGCCGATAGAAAATATGAGCGCTGCTTTGGTTCCCTATGTGCGAGGATGCATGTTAGACCAAGCCATTTGGCTGCTGCTAGATGTCCCTGCAATCGCTCATTCCCCCGTGTTCCACAGCTACTAAACTTCTCCAGGACTCGAGGGATTTTTGTCCACCTAATTGCTCTGTTGTTGCATTTACATTATGACCACTCAATTCGAGCGACCGCTGCCAAAAAATACCAGCTCACAGGGGGAAGAAACGGCAAGTGCTGGCTGGCGCCAGAATGGGGAATTACCACAACCATCGGGCCGAACTCATGTTCCTTCATCTCCGACACGGAAGACACCCCTTTTACAGTGGTTCTCTAAACTGCCTGTTAGGAACAAACTGCTCGCTGGTCTGTTCGCCTCTGGAGTTGTCTCTATCGGCGGACTGACGGGGGTAGGCACTGGGATACTCGTGTTACACGAACTAAACCAATTGGAAAAACATGCCAAGACAGAACTGCAAGTTACCAAGATCAATTACCATATCAAAGTCGATCAAATGGCGTTCGACTTCAATGGAAAAGCCGATACTAACACGATTATTGAAGCGGCTCGAAACCATGCCGAAGGTAAACCCCTATCCCTTAAAACCCAAGAGCAGCTGAAGCGACTTCTGCGCTACGCAATCATAGAGCATAACATCGAATATTTGACCCTAGTTGGCAACGACTTGCGAATTATCGCCAACGCCAATGGGAATCGAACCGGGGAAAAGTTCGATCCCAATGGTCTGGTTAGCACCGTCCTGAAATATCCCAGCCAGATTAAGACCAATGCGATCGCTTCCTGGCAAGAGCTACAAACAGAAGCGCCCCCCTTGCCCGAAGGGTTGGGAGCGAGCGACGCCCTGATTCGCTACACCGTGACCCCCGTTCGCGATCCCGACACTGACGCTGTGATTGGGGTGTTGGTGTCCGGGGATATTGTCAATGGCAAGCTGTCCATTGTCCATAAAACGCTACAGATTCTGAATGGGGGTTACAGCGCCATCTACCAGTGGCAATCCCCAGGGAAATTTGTCTTGGCAACTTCTCTGAATCAGGAAGAGGGCAAAGCAGAATTCGCAACAGCCAATCTCGAACTTTCCAACTCATCCATCCTAAAACGAGCCGCTGCTAAGGTAGGCAATCCCGTCACAGACCGCATCAAGGTAGGGAGGCAAACCTACACCGTCGCTGCTGAAGCTTTGCCAGATTTTAACGGCGAACCGACTGCCATTTTGGTGCGGGGAACTCCAGAAGATGAACTCAATTCCATACTGAGGAAAGACTTGATATTAGAGGGAATTGTCATAGCGATCGTCGCGCTATTAAATTTCTTCTTAGCTAGGATACTGGGGCAATTGATTGCCGATCCCCTGAAGCAGCTACAGCGAATGACGGAAAAATTTGCCATTGGCGATCGCCAGGCCCGAGCAGACATTAGGGCTGGAGATGAAATTGGAATGCTGGGTGCGAGCTTTAACCACATGGCAGATAGTATCGTCGCAGCGGAAGCACAACTGGCACAGCAAGCCAGTCGCCAGGAAGCGGCGGCGGAGCGATCGCGGCTGTTGTATAAAATGGTCTTGAACGCGCGGCGAAGTCTCAACGAAGAAGAGATTCTCAATACCGCTATCACCGAACTGCGTGACGCCTTGAACACCGACCGCGTCATCGTTTACCGCTTCCACGATGACTGGAATGGCACGATCGTTGCCGAATCCGTCGGCGGTGAATGGCGCAAAATTCTAGGAGAAACCGTCAAAGACCCCTTCCGGGAAGGATTGATCGAACGCTACCGCAACGGTCGCGTGCGGGCAATGAATGACATTTACGCCGAAGGGCTAACCGACTGTCACCGCAATTTTCTCGAAAGCTTCCAAATCCGAGCCAGTATCGTCGCGCCGCTCTTGTATAACGGACAACTGATTGGCTTGCTGTGCGTCCACCACTGTTTTGCACCGCGCTGCTGGGAAGAAACAGAGATCGACCTGGTGGGTAAGCTGGCGATTCAGCTTGGCTTTGCCCTTGAGCAAGCCTCGCTCTTGCAAGAGCAAAAAATGGCTAAAGAAGCGATCCAAAAGCAGCTGATTGACCTTTTGGGCCAGATTGAAGGAGCAGCCCAGGGAGACCTGACCGTGCGGGCGGAAGTAACAGCCGGAGAAATCGGGACTGTGGCGGACTTCTTCAACTCGATTGTCGAAAGCCTGCGGCAAATTGTCACCAAAGTCAAACAATCAGCCCTGCTCGTGAATGCCTCCTTGGGAGAAAATGAAGACGGCATCCGCCAACTAGCCCAGCTCGCTCTCAAACAAACCGAAGAGACTACACGCACCCTCGAATCTGTCCAGCAGATGACTGCTTCGATTCAAGCGGTTGCTTGGAGCGCCAGTCAAGCTGCCGAGGTGGCTCGCAGTGCCTCGGTGACGGCTGAATCCGGCGAAATGGCAATGGACTTAACGGTGCAGAATATCTTGATTCTGCGCGAAACAGTAGCAGAAACAGCGAAAAAAGTGAAGCGGTTAGGCGAATCTTCCCAGCAAATTTCTAAAGTCGTTTCCTTGATCAACCAGATTGCCATGCAAACCAACTTACTCGCGATTAACGCTGGCATCGAGGCAGCGCGGGCGGGAGAAGAAGGTCACGGCTTTGCCGTAGTGGCAGAAGAGGTGGGCGCCCTGGCGAACCGCTCCGCTAACGCCACGCAAGAAATTGAACGGATTGTGGAAGGCATCCAACGCGAGACGGCTCAAGTAGTCGAAGCGATGGAGCAAAGCACCGCCCAGGTGGTGGAAGGCACGAGACTGGTAGAGGGCACGAAGCAGAGTTTGGGGCAAATTCTGGAAGTGTCGCGCCAGATCGATCGGTTGGTGCAATCGATTTTCACCGCCACCGCGTCCCAGGTGCAGACGGCTGAAGCCGTTTCCAGTTTGATGCAAGAGATCGCCCAGGTATCTGAGCTAACAGCCAACTCCTCGCGTCAGGTGTCTGACTCGCTGCGCCAGACGGTTACGATCGCTCAGGAGCTGCAAACCTCTGTCGGTACTTTTAAAGTAGCTTCTTAAGGCATAGATAAACTTATGTCACAAGAAAAGGAACTTCAAATCAAACGCCAGTTTCTGGAGGAGGCTCAGGATTACCTGGGGACCCTGGAAGCAGTAGTGCTGGGATTGGCTGAGCGTCAAGTCGAGACCGAAAAAATCAATGCCGCCTTGCGAGCTGCCCACTCGATCAAAGGCGGGGCGGGCATGATGGGATTTGGGGTGTTGAGTCATTTGGCGCATCGCTTAGAAGATTCCTTGAAGGTGTTAAAAACCCAGAAAAACTTGCAAATCGATCCCCAACTTGAGGAGTTGCTGCTGGCTGGGGTCGATTGTTTGCGCTATGCGATCGCCCACAATCGCCAAGGCCACCCCCCAGACCCAGTATGGATAGCCACCCAAGCCGACCCAGTCTTCGAGCAGCTCGGTCAGCGATTGGGGGAAGCTCTTGCGGAAGATGCCACCACCATGCTGTTTCCAGAAGATGGGCAAGATGCCATTTCCTTGCTGTTTGAAACCGAGGTGGAGGGATGCCTGCAACGTCTTGAGTCGGTTTTGGCAGACCCCCAATTGCCTTGCTTGCACGAAGAGTTAGAAATCCTGGCGCAAGAACTGGGCGGGTTGGGCGAGATGCTCCAGCTCAATCGCTTTAGCCAGTTGTGCGAGTCCGTGACGCAGCAGTTGGCAGCTGCACCAGAACAGGTGGAAGCAATTGCCCATTCAGCGGTGCAAGCATGGCGGCAATCACAAGCGTTAATCCTCACCGGACAATTCGCTCTGTTGCCCACAGCGATCGCCCTGTCTGACCAGGCGAGCAGGGTGACAGGGAATGAGGAGGCCAAAATCTGGGCAGCCACAGACACCCAGGAAGACGAACCGCTCACGGCTGCCACCAGCTCCCCTGCTCTCCCCCTGATGCGAACGCAACCAGTTGATGGCGACCATGCCCAAATAGGGAACGCAGGCGAGGCGGGGAATGAAGCGGACAGGGAGACATTTTCTCTCTCCCCCTACGGAAGTCTGCCACTCAGAGCGTCTGGCGAAGTTGAGGAAGAGTCAGTGTTGCAGTTTGATCCGTTCTGGGTCAAAGATGTGCCAAGGACGGCACAGCAATGGGGAACAACTGCACCAGAGGTTTATACTACCGACTGGCAAACGTTAGAAGTCAAGCAGGATGAACCTGCTACCCCTCCAACTTCAGCAGACTCAGATGCCACCGTCCGCGTCCCCTTGAAGTATCTCGATCAACTCAACGATTTGTTTGGGGAACTCACCATTGAACGGAATGGTCTTGCCTTGGAGCTCAAACGCTTGCGTAGTCTTTTTAGTACCCTCAGCCACCGACTGCCAAAACTCGAGCAAGCCAATAGTCAGTTGCGGTTCATCTACGACCGCTCGGCAACCGGGGGACTGGCAACTGGCAAGGGAAAAGCTGACAACTCTTCTGCCACTGCTTTTCCATCCGCGATGCCAGAGCGTATGGGGGAAACCCTCCAGGGGTTCGATCTCCTGGAAATGGATCGCTACGGCGATCTGCACTTTTTGGGACGCGAAGTCATGGAGACTATCGTCCAAATTCAAGAAGTCGTCAGCGATATCGAACTGAGCCTAGAAGATGTGGAACAAACGTCTCACAACCTGGGCAAAACGACGAAACAAATGCAAAAAAGCCTCAAGCAGGTGCGGATGCGTCCGCTTGCCGATATCCTCACCCGCTTCCCCAGAGCCTTGCGCGAACTGTCGTTGCACCACGGCAAACCCGTAGAATTGAAAATTTACGGGCAGAACACCCTAGTTGACCGCAACATCCTGGAGGTTTTGCAAGACCCGCTGATGCACCTATTACGCAATGCATTTGATCACGGCATTGAAGACCCCAAAACTCGTCTGAGTCGGGGTAAACCTGAATCGGGATTGATTGAAATCAAGGCTAGCCATCGGGGCAACCGGACGCTAATTAGTATAAAAGATGACGGTGAAGGAATTCCCTTCGGCAAAATTCGCCAGCGAGCGATCGCCATGGGTTTGGATGCTGATTTGCTGGCTAGTGCGAGCGATCGCGATTTGCTATCTCTGATTTTTGAGCCCGGGTTTACCACCAAGGAAGAGGTGAGTAACCTTTCGGGTCGTGGGGTTGGCATGGATGTGGTGCGTAACAACCTCAAACAGATTCGGGGCGAAATTCAAGTCGATACCCAACCGGGAGTGGGAACAACTTTTACAATTACATTACCGTTTACCCTCTCGGTGACGCGAGTGCTGCTAACCCAGAGCAACGGTATGTTACTGGCATTTCCCACCGACGCCATTCAACAGATCGTCTCCCTAGAACCCGAGCAGGTGTTAGCAACTGCTGGTAGCGAAGTATTGAACCTGGAAGGAAAAATGGTGCCGTTGCTCCGTCTAGATCCCTGGCTCAAGTTTGACTGCCCCCGCCACTTCCAAGAACTGGAAACCCCTCCCACTATCAGCAGACCCGTTGCCTTGATCGTCACTGGGGGTGACAAACCTGTAGGCATCTTCATCAGCTGTTGTTGGAGCGATCAGGAAGTTGCTGTGCGTCAAGTGGAAGGGGATTTACCTTTACCTTCAGGCTTTTCTAGCTGCGCCATTTTAGGGGATGGGCGAGTTGTGCCGCTGCTCGACGTGCCAGAGTTCCTGCGCTGGAGCGCCAGTCGCGTTCGCGAAGCGTCAGCACCGGGGAGTCGCTCTGGCGACCCGATCACCTTTTTGAGAGCCAGACTTGAGAATAACCGCCCCACCCCCGCCTTGCCTGCTGGGGAAAACACGATTCTGATTGTAGATGACTCGATCAATGTCCGTCGCTTCCTTGCCTTAACCCTAGAAAAAGCTGGATATCAGGTCGAACAAGCTAGAGATGGTCAAGATGCCTTAGACAAGCTCCAAGGGGGTTTAAACGTGACTGCAGCCATCTGCGACATTGAAATGCCTCACATTGATGGGTATGGCTTTTTGGCACAGGTCAAAGCCAATGCCAACTTCAAACAGATGCCCGTGATTATGCTGACCTCCCGCACGGGGGATAAGCACCGCGAGCTTGCCATGAATCTGGGTGCTGCTGCCTATTTCTCCAAGCCTTACAACGAGCAAGCCTTACTCAAAATGCTAGAAACATTGACCAGCCAGCCGCAAAGCCTCTACCCATGACTGGTAGATCACCACTATTAGGCAAAACCAAGGCTTAGCTGAAGCGTGCCGTAGCCCCACGCTCTAATCTCTGATTGAGCGTGGGATGAATGCGAGTGAGTTGAGGAGTGTTGTTCGACCGATGCCGAATGCCATGAGGCAAGCAAGAACAGCAACGACGAAACGAACAGACTCCTGGCAACGAAGCGAGTTTTCTAGAATTGGGAACTTTCCGCCTGGATTTGTTATCATAATTGTAGAAGCATGATAAAGGTCGAATCATGTTGAAGGCAGTCAAAGTCAGAATTTATCCAACTGATGCACAGGAAGCTCATCTAGCACAGGCTTTCGGGTGTGTGCGATGGGTGTGGAATCAGTCTCTTTCGGTTATGTCATTGACCTACAAAGAGACGGGTAAAGGCGTGTCTGCGCTCAACATGAAGAAACAGATTCCAATTTGGAAGCAAGAGTATGAATGGCTGAAAGAATGCTATTCCCAGTGTTTGCAGCAATCCGTTTTGAATTTGTCTCAGGCATTTATCAACTTCTTTGATGGTCGGGCGCAATATCCAACGTTCAAAAATCGCCACGGTAGACAGTCCATTCAGTATCCTCAAAACGTCAAAATTCTGAGTGATTCGGGGATCAAGTTCCCTGGCAACCTGGGAACGGTGAAAGCCAAAATCCATCGGGATTGCGTTGGGAAGCTGAAAACTGTTACTGTGTCGAGAATGACTGACGGGCGTTACTATGCTTCGTTATTGCTAGATGATGGTATCGAAAAACCGGAATCTAGCAGCGAAGGGAAAGCTATCGGCATTGATTTGGGATTGATTGATTTTGCTGTCACGTCTGACGGTTCCAAGTTCAACAATCCGAAGCATCTCAAAAAGCACGAGAAAAACCTGAAGCGCAAACAGCGCAAGCTTTCCAGAAAGAAGGATAAAACGACCGTCAAACGGCGTAAAGCAAAACGCGCACTCGCAAAAGTGCATTCTAAGATTTCACGAGTGAGAGAAGACTTCCTTCACAAGCTATCCCGCAAGATAGTGAACGAGAACCAAGTGATTGTGGTGGAAGATCTGGCAGTGAAAAACATGGTCAAAAATCACAACCTGGCAAAATCAATCAGTGATGCTGGCTGGGGAATGTTTCAAACCATGCTGAAATACAAAGCAGAACAGGACGGAAAGATTTACCTCGAAATTGGGCGATTCTTTCCGTCGTCACATCTGGAGCAATGTCACCCTGCTGTCCATTCCAAAGACGGATCTCTCTGTACGCTCATTCCTCTGTCCTCATTGCCATGTGCATCACGACAGAGATGTAAATGCAGCAATCAATATCAGAAATGAAGGCTTGCGGATATTGGCATTGGGAACCAGTGCTACTGCCCTTGGAGGCAATGTAAGACCAAAGCGGTTTGGACGTAAGTCTACGACTGTAGAGGCAGTTGCCAATGAATTGGGAAGCCCACATCGTACCGCCTAGCGGTCGGTGTGTGGTAGTTCACAAATCAAATTCATCAAGGGGTATGGTAGGGAGATCGGGGGGAAGGACGGTGCGGTCAATGGTTACTTTGTGACTTTCCCGTTTGGTTTGGATTTCCTGCGCGATCGCTTCAAACCGCATCTCCAAACAGCCAAACGGAACCGTCACCTGGGATATCGCCTCGACTTGTCCCCACCCGTTGGGTGCAAAATCACCGATCAACCGGGGTTCTTCCAACAGACTCCGCGTCTGGCGGTCAACAATCCACAATTTAACACCCAATCGCGGCAATCCATAAGGCAGCGTCACCCGGACGCGCACTTTCTGTCCAGAAGTCAGTTCGCCGCTGGGAAATACCTCCAGCTTAGGTGTCGGAATCGGTTCATCTTCTGGGACGGGGTCGAAATCCGGTTTTGCTTTTTGCTCCCTTTTCTTGCGTCTGGGTTTAATCGGTTCATCGTCTACCACAAATTCCCCCGCGGTCAGGTGAGCATCTGGTTCGGCGTGAATGTCGAAAAGCGTATCTAAGTCAATTGTCAAGGGGTCTAAACTGGGTGCCGCCTTTAACCACTCAGATAACTCGTCATCCGTCGCCAACGCCTCAAGCCGCGAGAAAAGACGCTCCTGGGGTCTAATATGTACGATGCTGCTTGTTTCCGGTATAGACGGGTGTTCGTCGCTTGCTGCTGGCGTTGTCCCGTTGTTGCTCTCTTGACTGAGATCGACTGCCAACTCTGATTCGCCAAAAGCATCTAAACTAATATCTGCTTGCGCCGTATCCTCAGCTTGATCTTGCTCCTGTTCCGTACTGACTGGTTCAGGTTTGGGTTTCGGTTTAGGGGGATACCGACTGGGAAATGTAGGAAGTTCGAGGGGTTGGCGCGGTCTTTGTTTCAGCGTAGATTTATTCAGTAGGGGCGGTATGGGTACGCCGTCCGATGGTTCAAACTGAATCGTGGGAACTTCTTTCGGAGTATCTAACGGATCGATCGGCGCGGCGGGGGTGTCGGGAGCGATGTCGAATAGATTTGTAGCGCTGTTGTTAGCGATCGCACTCAGCAATGCAGTCACATCCGCCGTAACGGTGAAAGAAGCTGTGGTTAAAACTTGTGGTGCAGGCGTCTCGCCTGCGACTTTGAGGGCAATTTCGCCCAAAATCAAACGAGTATTAACTTGAGGCGGGATATTAACCTTGCAGGTAAAGCGAACCGGCAAATTTCCTGCTAGTAACATTTGCTGCCGTTCTGCCACCACCTGGTAATTTTGCGGATCGCGCAGGTAAATTTTTAACTCCGTAACTGGCAGAGGTTGACCAACTGCATCCAAGCTCTCGACTTGTCCTGAAACTGTTAAAACCCCGTCCTGACGAGCCACATAGGTGTCGTTGTCGAGAGCGATCGCTAGCATTGGTGGAATCTCTGGGTTTTCCCGCGCTTCTGGCGAAGCAGTAGACTCGGATGTGGTTGTATCGGATGCTACAATTTCTTTGGCGTTGGCGGCAGCCTGTGGGGCAGCACGTATCGCATCTGAAATCTTGAATGAATTCTCCCCATCCAAGCTTTCCCTAATCTTTGTCTGTTTTGTTACAGTGTCTTGTTCTCGCGTCCCCTGCTCACCTGCTCCGACCCTCACCTGCTGGGTTTGGGGAGCAGAATCAGGCAATACTTGGATTTGAAGCGTATGCTGCCAGGTATCGCCGATTAAATCGGTGATTAAGTCTGGACGACAGCAAAATTCCCAGCTACCGGGTTTGAGATAGTTAAAGGGTATCACTACCATCAACCCATCTGCGTTGGTAGAGCGGGCGTGCTTCTGCATCCGTCGCTTTGGCGGATCTTCGTAGGTGGACTCGTGGGTGATGCGAACATCCACCTCAGTGTCAGTGTAACTGGAGCGGACGGCGAGGCGATATCGGCCTTCCTGAATTTCCACCTGAGCTTGTGATGCTAGGGTATGCCAGGTGACTTCGCCTTGGCGCTGGAGCAGAAATTCCCAGGTTTCCATTGGTGGGTGAGAAGATAGCAGCGATCGCACTTAATTCTAGACCAGGGAAGGGGACAGGGCAATTGGGTGGGGGAGCTTCTAGGAGTGCTTATCTAACAATCTTTGCAACAACTCGACAGCTAACCTGGATTGACTTCCCCCATTGATAGCTTCAGAGCTAACGGTTGTGAGGACAATCGTTATATCAGATATGATATAAACTGGCTATGGATAACGATGATAAACCCCTAGTCTGGTTACATGGTGAGATCAAAACTCCACCCTTCAGTCAGGAGGCGCGTATTGAAACAGGTTTTCTCCTCAGACGCTTGCAGCAAGGCGAGAACCTTGGACTTCCCCATTCACGACCAATGCCCAGTATTGGGATACATTGTCACGAGTTACGAATTCGGGATGCGGATAAAAATTGGAGAATCATCTACCGAATTGATGATGATGCCATCTTGATTATTGAGGTGTTTAATAAAACCACAAGAGGAACGCCTGATAACATAATTGATAACTGCAAAAAGCGACTGAGTAAATACGACACCGATCTACAGGATTAGTTATGGATAAACTTAAAAAAGAAAGGCTAGAAGCAAAGGGTTGGAAGGTTGGTACAGTTTCAGAATTTTTGGAACTCACACCAGAAGAAAATGCCTTGATTGAAATCAAGTTAGCACTCAGTCGGAGTCTGAAGCAACGACGACAACAAGTGATGACACAAGCTGAATTAGCAGGAAAAATTCAATCAAGCCAACCCCGTATCGCTAAGGCAGAGAATGGTGATGCTTCAGTTTCGATTGAACTGCTAATACGTGCAATGCTGGCAACAGGTGCAACCCCTAAAGAAATTGGACAAATCATTGCCGAAGTTGGATGATGTTACCGTCTAGAATATTATTGTACCTATGAAACTTCCCAATCCTGAGCAAGCTGAGATCGATATGCAAAAACTAATTGGTTATTGCTTGAATCCAGAACATTCAGATGGGCAACATAAAGCTTACGTCTTTCGGTCGGCACTAGGAATTGGGCTATAAGAAGTGGAGGAATTGCGGGATGCTTTGCTAGAAGCAGTTAAAACCTATGATGCTGTTCCAGGCAAATCCAATCAACATGGACAGAAATACGTTATTGATTTTCCCATGACTCGCTCCGAAAAACATGCAGTTGTTCGGAGTGCTGGGATTGTGGGATACGACGATAATTTTCCTCGGTTGATTACTTGTTATATTTTGTGAGAAAGGAGGATTAACAGAATGAATTCACCCTTGAAGTTGTTGGATGTTATTGCATTGGTTGAAAACCTGCCAGAACTGGGTGTTTATCGTGGACAGGTTGGAACCATCGTTGAAGTGTATGATCCTGGAGTATTTGAGGTTGAGTTTAGCGATATGCAAGGACGGACTTATGCACTAGAAACGTTAACGGACAAACAGGTAATGCTGCTACACCATCAGCCTATTGCAGAAGGAGCCTTACTCTAAAAAAGATTCAGTCCTAATTCATGAAAAGTCCCGCACAGGATTTCGAGCATCGGTGCAATGCTAGCAACAGGTGTAACCCCTAAAGAAATTGGACAAGTCATTGCCGAAGCTGGATGATGTTACGACGATAACTGCGATTGAAGAAAACTATACCCGCTATCAAATCGTGGAATCATTCTACAGTTGAATTGTCTAAGTTCATCAATAATATCAGGGCTATCAAAGTCTTTAGAATTTCGATTCAAGAAGCAAGCCTGCTGTGGCTGATCGTGTCGTAAGTGACCAATAACTGATGCATAAACAAGGGCATCTTGCGGCGTTAAATCATAAGTAGTTTCATAGGAGGCTGCCTCAATCAGGATATTGGCATTAAGCGCAACAATTTCTCCAATGTTGAGGAGCCGCTCTCGACATTGAATAAAGCGATGCCGTTCTTCCTCATTACTTTGTACAATTAAAGTAGCGATATCTTGGATACTCTTGATACGACTTACATAAGAGGCTGTACGTGAAAGTTGACGTAACTCAGCATCTAACAATTGTTGCAGTTCTCGACGTCTCCTTGCTTGACGACTCAGTTTTTCATGAGGTTCAGCAAGACTATAAGCTGGAACGATGAGCTTTGCTTGTCCTGCTTCACAAAGTTGTAGAATCTGTTCGCAACTTGCACACTGTTCTTGCTCGAAGGTTAGCTCTAAAACAAAGTTTGTCTCAACATAGATATTCACGCAGCCCCCTCATGCTCAAATTTTCCTCCAGCTAACGCAGCATAAAGCCCCGACTCAAGCAACCATCGTTGAGAAGCATCTATGTTTTCAGGCACTCTATCGGAATAAATTATCTCTCCAAGCCACGATGTAACAATTATTTCAAGGCTTTCTCCACTGATTTGGTCAGCCGTTACTCCTGCCCTTTCAAAGTAAGGTTGAAGAATTGGAGATGCATCAATAGTGTAGGTAGGTTCGCTCTGGTCCTGATCGGCCTCAGCATTAGCCCATAGGTAAAATTTGTCTGGGAAAACCATCAGAAAATACGGAGCTTTGGGAAAAGTACCGTGTGCAAGGATATTGCGTCGAAGTTTTGCTGCCCACTCCGGGGATACATTGGTGTTGCGCTTGACTTCAACCACAAGAGTTAGTTGACCGTAACGGTTGTCAACTGATAAGTCCCAGCCAGAATCAGGTCTAATAGCCATAATAGGCTCGCTTGAAAAACCAACTACCCTACCATTGTGAATCACATCAACAGGTTTTTGTCATTGTTAGGTATTTTCGGCTATAACTAACGACTTTAGGTCTTCGATCGCTTCACTAGCACTTTTCCAGTTAAGTACAGCAATTATTGCCAGAGCATTATTACGTCCTTGAATAATCTTCACACCAGAGGTTTGCAATTTCTGAAGCATATCTACTACTGGTCGGCGAGGGTTAGCTTCCTCCCAATGCATAGTGTGATTGCGACCCTCCCAAATTATTTCAACTACTAACTGGGAAGCTACCTCACGGACATTTTTCAAGTTTGGTTTTCCACCAAACCGAAATGATAATACCTGCTTACCAATTTGAAGGACTGCTGACGCTAGTACAGCCATTGACTCTTCAGTTGCACCAATGCGAGCGAGCATTTCTAAAACTCTTTTCTGCCGTTCTGGCTCGGTTGCAATCCCTTGCTTTTCTTCTGCAAGTGCTTTCATTCGATCCATATATTGGATGTAATAGGAATTTGCATTTACAGACCATTGATCTTGTTCAACAAAGTTGTCTGTAAGTAAATATTCTATTTGCTCAATCTCAGCTAAACTTCTAGAGAGATTATGAATGGCTTTTAGCCGTATATCCAATATTTGAAATAACTGATCTAAAGCATATTTGCATTCATCAATGAAGGCGAATGTTTCTGCTTCCGAGTGCATATAAATCACCTCTATATACAGTAAATTTGTGCTGCCTAACTATTAGTTGTATTTTAGTTGCGTTCTAATACATTTTATGGTCATAAATTACCGCCAACAGCTTTTTATCTTGGCTCTACCTCCAGATGGAGACTTGAACCTGTTGCACTTACAATTGCTACTCCCCGAAGGAACGCGACTCGATTGCCGTTAACGAATCGCGTTGCGAAACTCAATTACAGCATCATGTTGATCGGGCATATTGGCGCAGCGAACCAATAAATTAATATCTAAGTTTGGCAGCAGGATACTGCGTTCAATTTGCTCATACTGTCCTGCTTGCAAGCGATACAGAGAAAGCTGACCATTTTTCCAAAACCAGACTTCAGGAACTCCTAACCCTATATAGATATCCAGTAAGTCAATGCTACCGCTGGTGACAATAACTTCTATCGCTAGGTCTGGAAATTCTTTCTCTTCTCCAATACAATAACTTTCATCTGGTTCTAAACCCCGTTCTTCTGCCTGTTTTTTATAGGTTGTAGAACCACAAGCATAGAGCCTGGTATTAGTTTCTAAAGAGTAAGTTTCAATCAATCGACCGATGACTGATTTTGTTTGTTCGTGCTTAGCCCCTGGCATAAAAATTTCTAAAGTTCCTTTTAAGTAATTCATCCGTAACCCAGCAAAATCATCCAGAGTCGCGCGGAGAATTTCGTACTGTTGCCAGGAAACTCCATATAAAGTTAGTCGCTGATCTTCAGCGACTAAGCTTGTTTTTTCCAAAAGATTTGGATTCATAGAACGCTACTGTTGTGTTTTCAGGGTATCAATTTCACGGCGCAATTGTTCGGTTTTGGCAAGTAGATCGGTTTGAGCGATCGCCTCTTGCTCTTTCGTAGCCATCCACTTCAATTTGACTGTCTTGTTTGCTGCTTCTTCATCGCCCAAAATCAAGCAAGCAACAGCCCCACTCTTATCAGCGCGTGCGAATTGCTTCTTAAATGCACTTCCACTCAAATCTAATTCCACGCTAAACCCAGATTCGCGCAATTTTTGAGCCAATATCAATGCTTGCGCTTCCGCCGCATCGCCTCTAGAAACTACGTAAAAATCCAGATGCTGCTGGGGCTTTTCCTGTATCTGTTGCAACAGGATAACCAACCGTTCCAAACCAATAGCCCAACCAACCGCAGGGGTTTCCGGCCCTCCCAATTCTGCCACTAAGCCATCGTAGCGACCGCCACCGCAAACCGTGGCTTGGGAACCCAAGTTACCAGAAATAAACTCAAAGGCTGTGTGGCTGTAGTAATCCAAACCACGCACTAAACGGGGATTAATTCGGTAACTAATCCCCAAATCGCTTAATAGCTGCTGCACCCGATCGAAGTGACGCTTTGATTCAGCGCCCAGGTAATCTAATATACTTGGCGCATCTTTAGCAATTTCTTGCGTGCGATCGCTCTTACTATCCAAAATTCTCAGTGGATTGCGAGTCAGGCGATCTTGTGAATCCGGATCTAACTCTTCTTTGTACGGTGTTAAATAATCTACCAGTGCTTGCCGATACTGCTGCCGATCTTCGCGTTTTCCGAGTGAATTCAGATCCAGTTGCAGGTCTTTAAGTCCGAGGGTTTGAAGGATATTGGATGCGATCGCAATTACCTCAGCATCCGCTCTTGGGTCAGGACTCCCCAACACCTCGACGCCTATCTGATGAAATTGCCGCTGCCTTCCTGCCCCTGGACGTTCGTAGCGAAACATCGGCCCAGTATACCAAAGCCGCTGCACGCCACCTTGGGCAAATAAACCGTGTTCGATGAAAGCCCGCACCACCCCGGCTGTCCCTTCCGGACGCAAGGTAATAGAACGCTCTCCCTTATCTAAGAAAGTGTACATTTCTTTACCTACGACATCAGTAGCTTCACCGATGCCGCGTTCAAATAAAGCTGTCTCCTCAAACGTCGGCGTGCGAATTTCGGTATAAGTTGCTCTGCCTAAAATCTCCCGCGCAGTTGCTTCTACCCGCTGCCAATAAACGATTTCTTCAGGTAGGATGTCCCGCGTTCCCCGTAAAGCTTGGATGGTGCCCATTAATACGTTAATTTCCAGTTAAAATTGTTACCTCGCCCAGCTAGAACGATGGTTGAAAATCGTTTTTCTATCTAGAGCAATAGCGATTCTTATAGTATGCCAATATTTGATCGACTCGTTGGCGACAAGTGGAATCGGCATTTTCTGGAAACTGAATCCACAAGCCTTCTATTTGGCTTTGATTGTAATCAAACTCCCTGCTTTGCTGCGGTATCAAATAGGGTTCCACCCCTTCCACTTGCCGTAGATGGGCGGCTATTTCTCGATAAACTGCTAAGGGCAATCCAGGAAAGCTAATTTGATAGGGCAGTATTTCTGGTTGAGGCGTCTGCATTTTTTAAATTGGTCATGGGTAATAGGTCAATGGGGATTGCAGATTGAAAATTGCAGATTGCAGATTGAGACTCAATCTGCAATCTTAAATCTCAAATCTCAAATTCCCCATGACAATTCTTTTTTTAGCGAGCGTTGCGGGTATTATTAGACACCTTTTTGCTTGGAAAGGCGCTTTGCGAGCGCCATAGCGCCACCTGCCAGGAGAACGGTGACAGCAGCCGCAGGAGTACCCGGTTGGTTCCCTGGTTGGGCGGGTGGTATTGGTCTATCGCCGACCATTTTGGCTACTTCAATGCCGTTTTCTTCCAAAATTACCACGGGTTCGGAGCCATCATTCATTTCAATGCGTTTTACCAGCACCTGTCCCTGAGACAACCGCTGTCCAACTTTGACGTAGCGGCTGGTGGCTTCGTTGGGTGCTTTTACAATAGCTTGAGGCTCGTTACCAATTTGAATCACCCCAGAAACTTCAACTGCCCTCGCCAGAGTAGGTTCTGGAGGCGGCGGTAATGCGGGAATTTGGGGTTCGGGGGGTGTGGCTGGGGTAGGACTGACCGCTGGGGTGGGGCTAGGCGGTGTGGTTGCAGCTGGACTGGGAGTCACATTAGCGGCGGTTGTTGGACTCGGCTGACTCGCCGCTGGACTAGGTGCGGGTGAGGGTCGTACCGCCACTGTAGAAGTGGGCGCTGGGGTGCGTTGGGTTGTCCGCGCCACTGCCGTTGTGCGATTTGCTGGATGCCGTTGGGGCGTCCGTGCCACTACGTTACCCGTTGCTGGACGACCTTGGGTAGCTCTTGCAGCTACTGTGGTGCGGGGCGTTACCCGGCGTGGGGCTGTTGCCACTACTGTAGACCGCCGCGTGACTGCGGATTTTTGGGGCAATCTGGCGATGGCGCGGGCGCGATTAACAGGATTGCGTGAAGGTGTTCCTGCTGCTATCTGAGAGCTTGTATTGCGTCTAGTCGGTTGCACCGCCACCGTTGTTCGGGGTACGAAGCGCCTTGACGGTTGTACCGAGAACCGGCTAGGCGTGCTGGGGCGGCTGCGTGCTACCGGAATATTGGTACGAGGTGTTACAAAGCGTCTAGTCGGTTGCAGGGTGACGGGTTCACCAGCTTTAGGACGGCTGGGTGCTTCTACTGGGATACTGAGACGGCGTACTAGAGGACGTCTGGGCGGTTGCAGCGCAAAAGGTTCGGGAGCTTTGGGACGGCTAGGCGTTTCCACCCCAACCGCAGGGGGAATCCTGGGTCTAGGCGGTGACGCCAGAGGACGGGACGCCACAGGACGGGGGATTGTTGGTCTGGGACGACCCACTGGTGTTGCAGCTGGTCGCGGTGCGGTTCGCCTTTGGGGCAAGGCAGTCGGTACTTTTACCCCCGGTGTTGACTCTGTTCCTGGAATGCGTCTTACCTGAGGAACGGGTTGCTGAGTCGCGGTGGTAGTCGGTGTCTGAGGTTTATTTTCTTCCAGTTGAATGGGAGCTTGGGCGAAGGGGTCTGTGACTCCTTTTTGTATGCCGCCTAGGCGCTCCTTGGGATCGGTCGAGGGAATCAAGTCTGAAGGAGGAGCTGGTACCGCAGCTGTAGTTGATGGTTTTTTGGTAGCATCAGCCGTGGTAGCCGGCTTTCCAGGAATCACCGCGCCTGGAAAATCTTGTTTTGCTGGTGTTTGAGCCGCTGGCGAGTCATTAGGGCTGGGAGAACTTGTTGTTTCCCCTCCGCCACCCCCAAGATTACAGCCACCTGTAAATAGAGCCAGCGTTCCGACAAAGGCTAGGAATGAAATTTTACGCATTGCCAATTCCCCAAAAGCTGTCTTCAGCGTCCGCAACTGATTTTTTGTCTCTCGACAATATCCCTGGCGGGTTTCTGGTATTTTATATGTTACTTTGAATTATTGACTTTATTAGTCGCACTAAGAATTCTAGCCTTTGGAGGAGGACAGCGGCTCATCGATGCAGCTTCAGTCTGGGAAACAGAAGTTAATCAGATCCTCCCATCAACTGTTTGAGCGATTCCAGACCTTTTTTAACGCGGCGAGATACTGTTACCACGCTGATATCCAGGCGCTCTGCCACTTCTTTTTGCGTAAGGTCGTGTAAAAAAACAAACTCTAAAATTTCTCTAGTGCGTTTTTCTAATTGAACGAGTGCTTGTTGCAGGCGAATTTGGTCTTCTTGGGCTAGCTGAAAACTGCGATACTTGGGGTCGGGTACGATTTCTCCGAGGGAAGTAGAACCTTCTTCTTCGTCTCCTACGGGGGTATCTAGACTCAGAGGTGTTTTATTTTGACAAGCTAGCTTAATTTCCTGCCATTCTTCTGTGGAGATATTGAGAGCTGCGGCTACTTCTGCATCTGTTGGCTGGCGGTTGGATTGAGCTTGCAGCTGGCGCGCGATCCCAATACCCTGCCGTTCTAGTGTCAGCCAGCGGCGCGGAATCCGCACCGAGCCGCCTTTATCTCTTAAATAGTGTTGAATTTCACCCCTAATGTAGGGAAGGGCAAACGAACTAAAGGCATGACCCTTAGACAATTCAAATCGCTCTATTGCCCGAATCAAACCCAAGCAGCCTACTTGCAGCAAATCCTCATAGTTTTCCGTACATTGATTGCTAAAGAAATGCGCCTCTTTTCTCACCAGTCCGAAATTGAGTTTGACTAACTGATTCCGGACTAGAGCCGAGCCGGTTTTCTGGTATTCTCGCAACAATTGCAAGCTATCGTTTTTTAAGGCTTGGGTAGGAGTTGTAGACATGGCTGAGTTGATGGAGTAGATACGGTAAACCAAGATACGCCTGACTCAATTTATTATCTACGCTGCGCGGCTAAGATCGCTGCGATCTTAAACAGGCATTGCAGTGACTTACCTTAAGGAGGCTGGGTTATTTGCATCCGCATTGTGACAGTCAAGCTACACGTGCATCATTTTACGCTTTCTGGTGAATCAATCCAGCTTTTCTGCCTTAGACTGCCAACAATAGCTGTAAACTGCTCAAGCGACACTTTCACCTTAATTACCTACCGCTGTAGCCACAACCACATTTTCACTGAAGTTTGGGTTTCTGTATTCTCAATGAAAACATCGGTTGTAGGAGCTGGTTGGGATGCGTCCTTCTCGGAGGTTAGTCGTATCCTCACCTAATGGATTCTATGTCTGATTCTAAGTGACTTATGCAGCCAAGCTTAGCTGCTTGTTATTCTCAGGACTTAGGCAAAGAAACCGGGTTTCTCGCAGCAAGAAAGCCGGTTTCTAGGATCGTCGGGCGTCAGTTTGGATTCTGAGGCAAAAAAGGGGCGATACGCCCCTTTTTTGGACAAGCTTTTCCCGTAGCTGGTTTTGAATCTACCGGGAGTGTCAAAGCTAACTTTTATGCCTTTGCCGATTCAAGGCGAGCGTAGAACACGCCACGAATCTTAACTTCTTTAGCCTCAGCCGCTCCCAAATCGGTGTCGGAAGGCTGTTCGCTTTCAAAGGTACCGGCAATTTCACCAGTGCTGCTATCTACCTTGGCAATTTGGAGAGAAATCTTGCCCTTGCCAATTTCAGTGCGCTTGACGTTAGCACGAGTTAGATCTTCGCTATCAGCTTGAGCTGGGAGAGCGACTGCGTTGTCATAACCCGTTGCGGTGCCGCGACCTTTGGGATCGAGGAACGTAGCACCCCGGTAGGAGGGGACTTTAAATTCTCCTTCAAAATCCGTGGATGTATTAAGACTTTCTACACCAGGCGCTGTAGTAGCTACTAAGTTTTTGATCGAAAATAGGAAAGGCACTCGTTCGCCACCAGGCATCTGCACGGTGATGGCTTGGAAGTCAATCCCATCTTTTTCAACAAAAGTCAGACTTCCATCTTCGTTGACTTTTAGTGTACCCTCTACTTGGTCAATGCTGGAGGTGTAGCGGGTCAACAATTTGCCCGGAACAAATTCTGCTTCTTGCCGTTTGTTGAGCGGTTCTTCTTTGACGAAGAAAGTAGTCGGTTGCAAGCACAGACCCCTTAGCGTATACGACTGGTTACGGTCGAGGGGAATGCTGCCGCGAGTCGTTTCGGCTAGCTGGGGACAGTTGTTAGCTAGCCCGGTTCCCCTAATATCGTCGTAGGTCAGTTGAGCGGTCGTGTTGCTGGGAGCTTCACTACAAGCGGTTAGCACGCTTAAGCATAAGGCTAAGAGTGCTGCAATAAAAGAGCGATACCACATGGTCAACCTCAATAATTAACCTCAATCTGCGATGCAAAACCCAGATGTTATAGAACAAGCCAGATTTTGAGTGACACTTCATTAGGCGCATGGGAACTGTTGCAAGACAAAACTTACTCAGATCAAGCATTTCGCTTAAATTGACGTTTGCTTCCTGCTTCAACCAAGGGAGTCGGATCCTTCTTGTCCACAGGCGTAAATTCCGCGCTTGCCGCACGTACTAGATTGGACAGGGTATTCTCCAGTCCCGGCATAGCCGTCCGGGCATAGTTTTCGGGCATGGCAATGCCCACGTTAAAATCTCTGTCAGAGACTTTGTATTGTTAAAGGCTAAATACCATACAGATTTTACAGAAAAACCGCGCAAAAGCTAAATGGCTTTTTGCTGGCCTGCGAGCGATCCGTCATGGGCGATAGTCGGATGGGGGCGATCGCGCTATAAGTGCTGACGCACACGCTGCGCGAACGCAATTTCCCCAGTGCAGGCTCTGGAAAATGGGGATAAACGGCGGTTTGTTTGCTATAAATAGGCCATATTGACTGCCCTGCCTCAAGTTAAGGATCTGCCGATGGGTCGCTCGCTCGCTCAAACCTCGATGACGATATTGGTTGCAGCTTGCCTGTATATAGCCAATTCTATGGGTGAGGCGCTGCCTTCATTTGGGCAAAGCACGCCAGCAGAAAATCAGCTGATCTGCCGAGGTGAGGTTATCAATGGTAGGGGCACCTGCATCTACCCGGATGGCGATGCTTATCGGGGACAGTTCCGCAATGGGTTGCCCAATGGCATCGGAGTATTTATTTACAAAAATGGCGATCGCTACCAGGGACAGTTCCGCAATGGCTTGCCCAACGGTAGAGGCGAATATATCTTTAAAAACGATGACCGCTATCAAGGGCGGGTAAGCAACGGGCAATTCAACGGTACGGGGTTATTTATCTTTGCCGAAGGCGGACGCTACTACGGACAGTTCCGCAACGGTCAGTTCAACGGCAGAGGCGCATTTAGATTTCCCGATGGCAGTCTTTACGAGGGTCAGTTCGTTTTGGGCAATATCTTGGGCGGCGGCGTCTATACCCGCCCAAGGGGTCTCACCTGCCGAGGCGAGTTCTTCAATAACGAGCTTGACGGCAGGGGCAGATGCACCGATCGCCAGGGGAACCGCTACCAGGGGGAACTACGCGGCGGCAGACCCCACGGCAGAGGCACTATTGTTTATGCTGATGGCAGGCGTTATGTCGGATTGTTCCGCGATGGCAAACCTTTGCTACCTGGTCAACCGCAGGATTAAGGCAGTTTAACGGATACCCCTCCTTCCTGGGAGATCGTTACCTTTCCACCCCGCGCCTCAATTTGACGTATTACTTGGTCGCGGGTACGGCGATCGTTTGCCTGTAATGCATTTACTATCACCGATGCCCAAATCGCCGCTTGAGCATCTCTGATTCGTTCTTTATCGGGATTGCCAGCCAGAAATTGCGCTGTTGCGCGCGAGATTGCTGCTAGGTTTTGACTATCGGCATCGGGATAAACACTCGCCCACTGCCCCGCCATTGCAAACGATCGCTGAGCTGATTTAATATCTGCCAAAAAAAGTAATTCATCAATCGCTTTATATCGCCAAACATAATAAGACTGCGGCGGTATTTTGGGAGACATTGACTTTAATCCTTTTGCCATCAGCGCTACTGACTCTTCTGGCTTTCCTGCGTATAGAGAGAGACTGGCAGTGAGAGAAATATAGGAACCTAAGAAACGCGGGTCGCGATCGACTATAATTTCAAAGTAGGCTGGACTTAGTTCGTAGCCGGTTTGACCGCGTGCTAGCTCATCACCGAAGTATTGTAAAAAACCGAGATACACCCAATTAGCAATTAAGTTATCAAAGCCAAATGAGGGGAATTTTTGAATTAAGTTCAACCGCAGTCTTTCTGCCTCTACTTCTCTTTTAAACTCTTCTATAGAAGCTGTTTGTCCTCTGGTAATTAGTTTGTTTAATCTAGGAACTTGAAGACCTCCAATCCCTAGCAAACACAACAATGCTACTAAGGAAGAAACTATAGATTGATTTAATTGAATCGGGCGGGATGGGGAAATCATATTTTAGGTAACAAATATAACCAGGCATTGGGGATTTACTATTGTTCTAGCGCAATAGCAAGATTAGCTAACAAAATATTTTAATCGATTCGACAACAAGAATGTTGCAGTACATCAGTACTGATTGGTTGGATGGGAGAGTAATTGGGGCAGGAAATGGGGTAAATTAATGATTAGCGTCTCTGGGCGTTGAATACAAGGTTGGGGCAATTCTGTTAAGCTTAGGTTGGCACGATGGACAATAAATTTTTAAATTCTGGACTGAACCGTCTCATTCCTCCTGAAATTAAGAATGATGAGTTTTACGCTGCTATTCAAAGGATAGGGCGAGAAGAAAATATTAAAACAGTTTTAGAAATCGGTTCTGCTTCAGGGGAAGGAAGTACTGAAGCTTTTGTGTGTGGAATGAGGGAAAACCCAAACAAGCCTAAACTTTTTTGTATGGAGGTTTCCAAAAATCGATTTAACGAACTTGAAAAAAGGTATGCTGAGTACTCATTTGTCAAGTGCTACAACGTTTCTTCAGTTGCGGTTGAACGTTTTCCTAATGCAGATGAGGTAATTAGATTTTATAAAAATTATCATCAGGGATTAAAAAAATACCCATTACAACAAGTTTTAACTTGGTTGGAACAAGATATCGATTATATTAAACAATCCGGAGTAGAACCAGAAGGAATAAAAAAGATTAAACGAGAAAATAATATTGAAAATTTCGATTTGGTACTAATTGACGGCTCCGAATTTACGGGTCAGGCTGAAATGGAGGAGGTATACGGTGCTAAATATATCTTGCTCGACGATATCAATACATTTAAAAATTATAAAAATTATTATTTACTTAAAAATGACGATAGTTATTCATTAGTAGCCGAGAATCAATATTTACGTAACGGTTACGCCATCTTCAAAAAAACATCAGAGGAAACCGTACAACTGCGACAACCGCGTCAAATTTTATTTGCAGTTGGAGTGGGAAGATTGGAAGCAAACTATAAGGAATTTAGCAGTCCTCGGTTTCGAGAATATGCCAATTATCACGGGTTTGAATATCAAGGAATTACCCAAAACAATGCTGGGATTAACCGACAACCTCATTGGATTAAAATTCATTATGTTCTGAAACTGATAAATGAACTGCAACCTGGAGATTTGATTGCCTTTTTAGATGCAGACCTATCAATTGTACGCGGCGATATTAAGCTAAATACCTATAAAAGCGTAGCTTTCGCCCAAGATTCATCAGGGATTATTAATAGTGGAGTTTGGGTGGTTCGAGTCAATGAATTTAGCAAGCGCTTCTTTGAAGCTGTTTGGAATAGAAATGACTGCGATGAACATCCGTGGCAGGACAATTTGGCGGTTCTGAAAGTTATAGAGAGTTTATCACCAGAAGACAAAGAAACTCATATCGAAATTTTGCCTAATTGTTTAAATGTGACTTTAGTTAAAGGGGAAGTTCCGGTTTACGATATTAATATAAAAAATCCCTGCTTAGAACCAATTCGGTTTCGACATTTTGCTGGTAGACAACCTTGGCTAGGAAAGTACTTTTCACAAAGTATTGATTTTAATCCACCTAGTTTAAACGAATTACCCATTCATTTTTTTACAATTGTCCTGAACGGCGAACCGTTTATCCGCTACCACATTGAAGTTTTGAAACAATTACCTTTTAAATGGCATTGGCACATCGTTGAAGGGGTAGCCGATCTAAAACACGATACATCTTGGAGTCTTCGTATGGGTGGAAAGATTCCCGATGAACTCCACCAAAACGGACGCAGCATTGATGGCACAACAGCATATTTAGATGAACTGGCAAAATTTTATCCCGAATATGTCACCGTTTATCGGAAGCCAGAAGGTGTTTTCTGGGATGGTAAACGGGAGATGGTGAATGCACCACTTGTTAACATCCAGGAAGAATGTTTACTTTGGCAAGTTGATGTGGATGAGTTTTGGACATCCGCTCAAATTTGCAGGGGGCGAAAAATATTTATTGAGAATCCATCAAGAACGGCGGCTTTTTATTGGTGTTGGTATTTTGTTGGGGAAAATCGAGTTATTAGTACTCGTAATTGTTATGGTGCAACGCCTTCAATAGAGTGGCGGCGAACCTGGAGATATAAACCTGGGTACTTCTGGCTAAGACACGAACCTCCCGTATTAGTTGAACCTTTGCCAGATGGGGAATACAATGTTGTTTCAGATATCAATCCTTTTGGACATGACGAAACTGAAAAACAAGGATTGGTATTTCAACACTTTTCCTATGTGCTAGAAAAGCAGTTGCGATTTAAAGAACAATATTATGGGTTTAAAGATGCGATCGCATCCTGGAAGCTGTTGCAGGAAGAAAACAAATTACCAACTTTATTGCACCAATATTTCTCATGGGTTAGAGAGGAGGATAACGCTTTAGTTGATACGGCAGAATCTTGTGGAATCGTAACGCTTGCACAAAAAGATGAAAGTGGAAGTTGGCGGTTTTTATCGTCAGAGGAGTGGCAAAGAAAAACTTTAGAAATAGAGAAACTCGCTCCGAGAATCATTGTTGATGGAGTATTTTTCCAACTTTATAATACTGGCATTGCCCGTGTCTGGAAAGCCTTATTAACTGAATGGAGTGAAACTGGTTTTGGCAGGCATATCCTGGTTTTGGATCGTGCTGGAACTGCTCCTAGAATCCCAGGTATCCAGTATCTGACTGTACCACCTTACGATTACGACAAAACCGATGCAGACCGAGAAATGTTGCAGCTAGTCTGCGATGTCAAGGGTGCGGATCTATTTATTTCGACTTACTATACAACACCGATTTCGACGCCATCCGCGTTGATGGTACATGATATGATTCCAGAAGCGATCGCGGCAGATCTCAACAAACCCATGTGGCGAGAGAAGCACTATAGTATCCGTCACGCATCTGCCTATATCGCTGTTTCGGAAAATACGGCAAGAGATCTAGTAAGGTTTTTCCCTCACATTCCTCTAGAAGCTGTAACAATAGCCCATAATGGAGTTGGAAAATATTTTTCTACCTCTAATTTAGAAGAAATTGAGCAGTTTAAGACGCGGTATGGCATTTCAAAACCCTATTTTATTTTGGTAGGCGGTAGGAAAGGAAATAAAAATGCAATTTTCTTCTTTAAGGCATTTTCTAATTTTTACAGCAGACAAGGTTTTGAAATTGTCTGCGTAGGTGGAGATCCGCAGTTAGAAGCTGAATTTAGAGCTTATACATCGGGTAACATTGTCCACGTTTTGCAGCTAAGCGATCTGGAGTTAAGAGATGCTTATTCTGGTGCCGTCGCGCTAGTTTATCCTTCTCAATATGAAGGGTTTGGTTTACCCATTTTAGAGGCAATGGCTTGCGGTTGTCCGGTTATTGCTTGTCCTAATGCTTCGATTCCAGAGGTAGCAGGAACGGCAGCATTATATGTACGCAATGATGATGTTGATGGGTTAGTAAATGCACTTTGTGAGGTGCAAAAGCTGGATGTGAGAAACTCGTTAATTGCTGCGGGGATTGCACAAGCGAAAAAGTTTTCTTGGTCGAGGATGGCGAAAATTGTTAGTTTGACTTTGCTCGAAGCAAGTTTGAATCAAATTGAAGCCAGTCTGCTTGGTTTAAAGCTTAATGAGATTAATTTAATTATTTTCCCTGATTGGTCTGCCCCAGAAGAGAATCTGTTTTTAGATATAACAAATGCAATTCGAGCAGTTGTCGATCGCGAGGATAAAAGTCGCATCACTTTGTTAATAGATACGAGCAATATTTCTGATGAAGATGCGAATCTTTTTCTGTCTAGCGTAACAATGGATTTGCTGCTGCAAGAAGAGTTGGATGTGAGCGAAGGGCCAGAAATTTCTTTGGTAGGGAATTTAAGACAATCCCAGTGGGATGCGCTGCTGCGTCGCGTCCAGATGCGGATCGGTTTAGAATGGGAGAATAGATTGGCGATCGCGCACGCTTTAGCCGACAATCTTCCCGCTTGCGAAATAGACAAACTTGGTCAAATCAAGTTTGCTCCCATAGAAATACCATTTCCTGCTGAAGCTGAAAAGCCATCCGTCATTACCATGTCTTCCTTGGGAAAAAATGGACGTTTTGCTAACCAAATTTTTCAGTATGCCTTCTTAAAAATATATGCCAAACAGCATAATCTACAGGTAGAAACCCCTGAATGGATCGGACAGTATCTTTTTGGTCATAACGATTTGCCAATTGCTCAAAAGTTACCCGTAGCGAGCGAGTTAAATAACGACCTTTTAGAATGGCATATTAAAAATTCAAAACAACCCTTGACAAATGTTGACTTTTGGGGTTACTTCCAGTACAACACGAGTTTCTACGCTCCCCACAAAGAGTATTTTCGCTCGCTGTTCAAGCCAATACCAGAAATAGAAGCGAAGATGAAACAAGCTGTTAACCTTCTTCGATCCAGAGGTAAAACTGTTGTAGGTTTACATCTGCGACGCGGCGATTTTGGTTACGAATGTTTCTTTATTGCACCGAATGAATGGTACAAAGAATGGTTGAGCGGTTTGTGGGAAATTTTGGACGAACCGATATTATTTATTGCTAGCGACGAACCGGAAAAAGTTATGGGGGACTTTGCCGAGTATAATCCAATTACGGTCAAAGATTTAGGCGTAGAATTGCTGCAAGCCGAGTTTTATCCTGATTTTTACTTATTAAGCCAATGCGATGTTGTGGCAATTTCCAATAGCTCTTTTTCGTTGGCTGCTTGTATGCTAAACGAAAAAGGTAAGATTTTCTTTCGTCCAAACTTGCAGAAGCAAAAACTAATTCCTTTCGATCCGTGGGATAGCGATCCAATTTTACGCGATGGTGTAGTCAGCGATGCTGAGACTCAAAAAAGGAGCTTTGAAAATGCAGGTTGAAGAGTGTTGTCAAGCTTTATTAGAACATATTCTGCCTATCGTAGACGAAAAGAAAGAAGGAATCTGCATTGATGTTGGAGTTGGAACTTTCGCATTTTTTTGCGAAAGATTTGCCAAATTAGGATTTAAAACTGTTGCAGTAGAACCTTTGCCAGTTGATGCATTGAAACAGATTTGTAGTTCATATAACATCACTTTAATTGAAGGTTGTGTTTCGGATGTTGATGGAATTCAAACTTTATATATTGGCAAGTTTCAAGGAGTTGAAAATCTTAATCTTTGTACCTTAGATCCTGACTGGTGGGGTGCTTCAACAGAAACGCGACAAGTGCCGTCGGTAACGCTGTCTAGCTTGCTATCAAGCGTCAAGGCTATTAAGGTAACTTGTTTGAAGCTGGATGTTGAAGGAGCCGAGTATACTATTATTCGTCAGTTTATGGAATTACCAGAAGCCTTGCTACCAAGTGTGGTTTTATTTGAGTATGGTGGCGGCGATCGTAAGGAAAATAGCCAGAAGGGTTGGTCAACTAAATTTTTCAATGCTACTCTTGAATGTCTGGAAATTTTGCGAAAATGTGGTTATAGTTTCAGCGTTTTAATAGATGCCGATCCAGATGCGGATGAATGTATCTTCGATTTACAAGCATTCAATTTAGAATTAGTTAAAATTTTCGCTGATGCTGCTATTTATGGAAATCTAATTAGTTTTCGTAATTGTGAATTTTCCGAAAATGAAGTCAAACAAATTTGCGTTCCTTTTTTACAAAAGGAAAGAGGTTTAGAACTGGAATCTCAACGCCAAAAGGTGAATTTAATTATCTTTCCCAATTGGTCGCTACCAGAAAATTTGCTATGTCCGGTTTTGGAAAAAGTTCTCAGAACTTTGATTGCTCACCCAGAGCGCGAGCGCATGACTTTGTTAGTAAATAGCAGTAACATTTCTGCTGAAGAAGCAAATCTTATTTTGTCCAGCGTGGCGATGAATTTATTTATGCAAGACGAGTTAGATGTAAACGAAGAACTGCAAATTTTTTTGGTAGAACAGGGGTTAATGGAGTGTCAAGAACAGTCGCAGCAAGCGAGCGCCAGGATATCTTTTGAAAACGAAGATTTTCAAGCGATCGCTACCTCTAAAGCTAACCAAATTCCCTGCATTGAACTTGCATCCTTGCAATATTTGTCAGTAGTTGAACTAGCAAGAGGCGTCTGATACCACATCCGCTTCCATTACCCCCTTTTTAAATGAACCGCCAAGACGCCAAGAACGCCAAGAAGAAGAAGATAAGAGGGGTTGAAGAAGAAGATAAGAGGGGTTGTCGATCCGGATTTGATATGAATTCCCCATAGATATTTATGGGTGTGGTCAAAACCCCTTGGTGATATTGAAAAAATTTCCCCGCGTCAGGAGCGTCAATCTCAACCAACTACTTTTGACCGCACCCGATATTTATTGATTTTCTTCAACGTATTTCCCCCACATCTGCTCGTAAGCTTTTTCCATCTCGCGAGTAAATTTCTCGCCATTCCACAAGGGAGATGTTTGTCGCGAAGCTTTTAATTTCCAGGTAATTTCTCGCCGCAAGTTTTCATCTTTTCCTAACTTTATACCCCATTCGATATACTCTTCATCGGTCCAGGCGATACCTTCTGTTATCCCTGCATTCATCATCATCGTGTAGCTGTTGCGACTGGCAAATTGCTTGCCGACTCGCGTTACCATCGGAATCCCCATCCAAAGCGTTTCCAGCGTAGTTGTAGCACCGTTATAAGGATAGGTATCTAATACTATATCTGCAATGCCAAGATTGGCTCGGTGAACTTCTTCTGTAGCAACTTCTGGTAAAAATCGCAGGCGATCGCTGCTTACACCTTCTGCTTTTGCTATCTTGCCAAAAAACTCTTTTTGTGCTGCTTCTTCAGCAACTCCTTTAATTAGTAAATAGCTGTTGGATACTTGTTTCAGAATCTTCATTTGCAGTCTTGCTGTTTCGGGATGTTGCTTGTAACCCCGCTGAATACTGAGATACACGACTGCATCCGTTGGAATATCTAGTTTATCCCGTCTTAGAGTGGGAACGTAGACTTCAAACCCATCCACCGCGATGTAGGTTTGGGGGAGTCGCCAGATTTTTTCTGCATAGTAATCCGGTGCTGATTCTGGTAAAACGTAGGGGTCGGCGATAAAATAATCTACATTCGGGATTCCCGACGCATCTAAACCCAGCCAAGTGACTTGAATCGGAGCGGGTTTTAGTGCCATGACCTCATAGCTAGTATCTAGGGTAATGCTATCGAGTTCGATTAAAATATCTATTTCATCTTGGTGAATTTGCTCGGCAATTTCTAAGCTGTTAAATCCGCAACGATAAGCTTTTTCAACTTGATTAATATACCAGTTTTGTAAGGGGTCTTGGATGTTTGTTGCATTCACAAAATAACCGTGAACTTCAAAGCGCGAGGTGTCGTGATGCTTGAGCAACCAGCGAGCTAACCAACCCACCGAATGTTTTCTGAGAGCAAAAGATAAATAGCCAATTTTCAAGCGCGAACCGGGGGCTTTTTTTCTGTTAAGCGGTGACAATTTTTGGCGATATCCCTCGACGATTTCTTTAGCATAATTTTCGACATTGGCTTGAAAAATTTGACCGATTTGATTCTGAATTTGTCGGTTGCTTCTGGGTTCGTCTTTAAAGTAAGGCAAAAAGAACGTTGAACTAACGAGGCGAAGGTTATCGGAGCGATTGAGCGAGGTGGTGTTTTCTTCTAAGATCGACTGCAAAAGCAATTCCTGCTGCTGGAAAACTGATGTTGCTTCTTCCCAATACACGCCTGCACTCATGAGACTTCGCAGAACCATATAATTTCCATACACCTGCTCTGGTAATGTCTTGAGTAGGGAGTAACACTGTTTCGCAGCCGCGATCGCAGCGGCATGATTGCCGTTAATATCGTGAAACGCCGATAGCTGGCGTAACATTTCTGGATGGTTAGGAGCGATACTTAAATATATTTCCAGCAAACTGGCAGCGATTGCAGGCATCGCCATCGAGTAAGCAATTTCATGACTTAATTTCAGCCACACTGCTACCACTTCCGGCAGATGATAAACGTGGGGTAAACAAGCTGCTGCGAACTCTAGGGATGACTCATACCAAGGCGCATAGCTCAAGACACTCTGTAAGACGAAAAGCAATTGAGAGGGTTCTACGCCTAATGGTTGCTCCTCTCGCAGCAGTTCAACGATACCAATAGATGCCAATTCTTCATCCGTCAGCGTTTCCTGCTTGATAGCTAGGTGAATCAGATGCAATAAATTATTAATATCTGTTGGCGCAATTTCCCGCAGGTGTTGCCGAATCACCCAGGCAACGGCATTATCTGCCAGTTCCTCCCGCCGCGTCGCTTCTGTTTCGAGTACCTGAATTAGTTCTGCCGTCCACTCCTCAACTTGTTCTGCTTCTCCCTCTGCCATTGCCAGCAACCAAGTTGTTTGAGCTTCCGTTTCTTGTCCTTGCAACAGCAGCACCAACCCCAAATCCCAGTAGTGTGATTTGACATCTGGTTCCTTCTCTGCTGCCTGCTCGTAAAGTTCTGCCGCTTTGGTATAGTTACCCTGAATTAAATATTCATAAGCTTGCTGCTGCAAAAGTGTTAGATCGATATTCATAACGAGGAATAGTTAGTAACTAATCGCTAAATATAGTAGCGTTAACGCAGTGTAACGCACCGATTACTGGTGCTTCAGGCGCCAGCTGTAACCTATTGGTAAAAACTCGCCAATTGTATGTGCCTGACACATCCTACAGTTTATTTAACTCAAGTTGCTAGTTATCTATCTGGGAGCGACTCATGGCTAATGGCTAATGTCAGTAAAAATCCAAGATTAGCAATTAGCAATTAGCCATTAGCAACGGCGAAGTTTATATAGCGGTTTGCAGGCGGGTGAGGTACACCTTCGTTTGTATAGCGGCAGCATTAATGCTGCCGCTATACAAACGAAGCCAAAAGGCTGTACCTCAATGACTTGCAATCTGCTGTAACTAGCAACTTGCATTATTTATGAGAGTGCATCTGCGATCGATCAACTAATGACTAAAAAAACAAAATGGGTAGCATCTACTCACACTACCCACATCGCCAATGTTTAGCTTAGGAGCGGCAAAAAATTACTTCGCATCTACATATTCGCCGCCGTTACACTTGACCTCGTTTGCATTAAAGGTAATTGCACCAGCGGCTGGTGTGACTCCTGCCTTTGTACTCTGACACAAAGTTGTGGTCGAGGTTTTATCGCCGCCACCTACAGGTTCCACCAGACCAACACCGCCTGCATAAGCGAGCAGTGCGCCATTTTGTGGTGGAGTAGCCAAGTTGACGACGTTGGGATCTGCTGCTGTCACGCCGTAGGTATAGTTGACTGTCTTCAATTTGACACCGGCACCGCTATATTTGGCGAAATCTTCTATGGTTTTCAAGAACGTGTTGTTTTCGGTGTAGTAAGCTTGCTGAGACTTGCCCATCGCGCTCAGGGTTTGCTTAGCTTCGGTCTGTTTGGCTTTGTTGGCTTGGTTCAAGAATGAAGGCAGTGCAATAGCAGCCAGAATACCGATGATGATGATAACAACCAGCAGTTCAATTAGGGTGAAACCTTCTTCTTTATTCGTCTTCTTTTGGTTGATGTGTTGTAGTAGTTTGTATTTAATGTCAGCCTTCATGACTTGATTCTCCTTCCGGTGCGCGATAGTCGTTTGCTTGCTCTAAATAGAACTTACCCACTTCTTCCAGGTTTCATATCACCCATGGCAAAAATTTTTGCAATTTCTCAAGCCGAACGCTCCAAAAGCACGTATAGAAACACTTCCAGGCTGCTCAACAGTTGCTTGACTTCCGCGAAAGCTTTATCCTGACTCATGGGTTCCATGGTTACTGGGTCGATTGGCCTAATTTTGAGCCAGCGTTCTACTAGGGATGCAAACGGCTGCGCTTGTTCCCATAGAGGTAGCAAGCAACCCGCTTTAGTGCTGTCTATCCAGATCGGCTCGGTGGTTGTGACACACAGGTGACGGCTGATTTCAAAAGATTTGTAGCTAGCGATACAGTCAATCAGTTCAGCTTTGACCCCACTCCTTCTCAACTGGGGATGTAGGTGTACCTTTGCTCCTTGCCAGTCATCCTCCGACCATTCAGCCACTGGCACAACTGGCTTGGCTGAGTCAGGATGACCGCACCAAAAATCTAGCAAGCGGTGAACCGGATGTAACAATTCAAACAAATGCAGCCGCTCTTCTACGGAACTCTCTGGCAGGCTCATTCCCAGAAAGGCGGGCAAGTTGTTGGGTTCTTTGAACAGTTCCATCAAGTCCCAGCCGTTGAAGATCACCATGTTGATGAATTCTAAACCGGCAGCTCTCAAAATAGAGAACATTTCAGGAACTGTGTAGCCTTTATCGTTTACAAGTAGATAATTTGCTAAATATAAGTCTTCGGATTGCGCTTTCTGAGGGTGCCAAGTGTTGACTTTGAGGTGAACAGTATCCTTGAGTGAGTTCATCACCTGTTGCACCACCTCAATTTCAAATTCTCTGGGGTTTTCATCCATCAAACCCATCATTTTAAACACTTCTTGGCAACGATAATAGTTTACTCGTTGCAGCGAGCTATGCAGGTTAGACCGGATGATGCCCTCTGGTTTCAAAACCGACTTCATTGCCTGCAATCCGGCAACTGGATCGGCTAGGAGATAAAGCACGTCATCGTTGTTGATGTAGTCGAATTCCAAGCCCAAACTCGGTAAATCTTCGATGGCAATGGTATGAAATTCGGCATTTTCAAAGCCGTGGTATTCTAACCGCTGCCGCGCTAATTTAACCGATTCTTCCGAAAAGTCAATGCCAACTATTTTGGCTTTGGGGTTGGCTTCTGCTAAGGCTAAGGCTTTGTAACCCGTGCCGCACCCAGCATCTAAAATTACTTTGCCTTCTGTTTCTATAACTTTTTGATTTCTCAAATAGTAGGCCGTTACCAAGCTGTGAATAAACAGGTTGTTCGGGTCGTCTTTAGGCGTTTGATCGACGGGAATTCTGGGGTAAGGGCCGGTGTCAAATTGTTGACGCACTTTCTCTTTGATCTCGGCGGCTTGACTGTCCATTTTGAACATCTCCGGATGGTAATTTTTGGGATATTAGCTTCAGGTGATGTTATCACCTAAATTTAAGTATTCCCTGTTTAAGCCCCAGAGTACACAATTGACTGTTGATTGGCTGACCTAACCCCCCCTTCCCTACGAGTGTTGGGGGGGTGTATGGTTCACCTCGTTACCAGGCTCGAGCCTGGTAACGCCATCCCAGAGGCTCGTGCCTCTGCCTCTTTGGGGACGGGAGGCAGGAGCCTCCCTCCGTGCATTTCCAGGTAGAACCTGGAACGAGTCAAACGAGTCAACTCCATTCTCCAGTTTCACCTCGTTACCAGGCTCGAGCCTGGTAACGCCATCCCAGAGGCTCGTGCCTCTGCCTCTTTGGGGACGGGAGGCAGGAGCCTCCCTCCGTGCATTTCCAGGTAGAACCTGGAAACGAGTCACACGAGTCAACGAGTCAAAACGAGTCAACGAGTCAAAAAATGCCGATTGTGGGATGGGCATCTTGCCCGTCCGAGCGATCGCTTTCTCCAGTTATGCTATATTAGTCGTAGTCGTTATGAGTTTAACTTTAGGCGATGGCTAACCCAACAGTAGAGAATTTGGTTATTATTGGCTCCGGCCCTGCCGGTTATACTGCGGCGATTTATGCGGGGCGTGCCAACCTGAAACCCTTTGTGTTTGAAGGCTTCCAAGCTGGGGGGTTGCCGGGTGGGCAGCTGATGACGACGACGGAAGTGGAGAATTTCCCCGGCTTTCCCGAAGGGATTATGGGTCCGGATTTAATGGATCGGATGAAGGCGCAAGCGGAACGGTGGGGTGCTGAATTATACACAGAAGATGTGAGAGCGGTCGATTTGAGTCAGCGTCCGTTTACGGTGCGTTCTGAGGAACGGGAAGTTAAAGCCAACAGCATCATCATTGCTACAGGCGCGACGGCGAAACGGTTGGGACTGCCCAGCGAACATGAGTATTGGAGTCGGGGTATTTCTGCTTGTGCGATTTGCGACGGTGCTACTCCGATTTTTCACGGTGCTGAACTGGCGGTGATCGGGGCTGGCGACTCGGCGGCGGAAGAATCAATTTACCTTACTAAGTACGGTTCTCGCGTTCACATGCTGGTACGCAGCGATAAGATGCGGGCGTCGAAAGCGATGCAGGATCGGGTGCTGAACAATCCCAAGATTACGGTTCACTGGAATAGCGAGGCGGTGGATGTAATTGGGGAAGGCGATCGCATGAATGGCATTCACATCCGCAATACTAAAACTGGCGAGGAAAGTGTCTTGGCAGTTAAGGGGTTATTCTACGCCATCGGTCACAAGCCCAACACTTCTTTATTTGAAGGGCAACTAGAATTAGACGAAGTCGGTTATATCGTCACCAAGCCGGGTTCGGTAGAAACCAGTGTCGAAGGGGTGTATGCTGCTGGAGACGTACAAGACCACGAGTATCGTCAGGCAATTACGGCTGCGGGTACTGGCTGTATGGCGGCGATGTTAGCAGAAAGGTGGTTGTCGGCGAATGGCTTACTGCAAGAATTTCATCAAACGGCTGAGGCTGAAAAGCCAGATACGCCAGCAGATGTGAAGAAAACCGAAACTCTTGAACCAGCAGAGTTTGATATTGCAGACACGCGCCACAGTGGGGGTTTTGCACTGCGGAAGCTGTTTCACGAGAGCGATCGCTTACTTGTAGTCAAGTACGTTTCGCCCAGTTGCGGCCCTTGCCATACCCTCAAACCAATTTTAGACAAAGTAGTGGACGAATTTGACGATAAAATCCACTTCGTCACCATCGACATCGCCAAAGACACAGACATTGCCGAAAATGCTGGCATTACCGGAACGCCGACGATTCAGTTCTTCAAGAATAAAGAGTTGTTGACTGAAGTTAAAGGCGTTAAGCAAAAGAGTCAATATCGCCAGTTAATCGAACAAAATCTATAATCTAGAGAAACCCGGTTTCTTAAACAATACCTTCGCCAAAATCCCACCCTCTTGGGTGGGATTTTGGGTGCAGGACTTACCCACGACGAGGGCAGAAACCCGGTTTCTTCATTCTCTGGTCGCCGCCAAACCAACGATTTTTCATATTACCAAAGTTTCTTGGAGTAAGGTACTAGGGTGAAAAGCCTCTGTAGATGGCTGGTGCAAAATAGTTTGACCGCTGAGGCGGGATGGAAATGAGCTGCTGGTGTGGGTGTTTAAAATTGTTTCAATCCTGGCACAAAAAGCGAAATCGCAGCGGCGGAACACGCCAGACGACCCGGAAAGCGTCGAGCGAGACTCAGTATTATTGGCGCTTTATGCGAGGGTAAGTTTTTTGCCCCGATGGTTTATCAAGGATATTGATCGGCCAAAGTAATTGAAACTTGGCTGGAGAAATTTTTGTGGCCTCAAGTTTGAACAAGACAGGTAATTATTATGGATAATGCCCCCTTTCATAACTCACTTCTCATTAGAGAAATCATCGAAAAATCTGGGTGCGAATTACTTTTCAAAGCCCAGCTATTCTCCTGACTTAAACCCCACGCTTGCATTGGTGGCATAAAGTGAAGACAGCCCGGAGAGATGTATAGCGAAGATTTTAATGTTCACAAAGCTGTTGCAGCAGCATTTCAGTATTTGTCAATATACCAGCGCGCAGCGCTATTAGGACGAGTTCACAGGGCAAAACCCTGTGTGAACCTGGCCTAATTTGGCGAAGGTATTGTCCAAGCAACCGGGTTTCTTGTCCGGATGCTTAACAGAACTTTACCAATCGAATCATCGGGACTATCAACCAAAGCTATAAACTTGGGACTATTACCAATGACCGATTACCCATTACCAATTTAAGCATCTATGTTTCCAGTTCATCGTCCTCGTCGCCTCCGTACTTCGCCCCAGCTGCGCGGCATGGTGCGGGAAACGGTTCTGACTAAAAACGATCTGATTTATCCCCTATTCGCCGTACCGGGCGAAGGTTTTGCTAAAGAAGTAAAATCGATGCCGGGAGTCTACCAGCTATCGATCGACAAAATCGTCGAAGAAGCTAAGGAAGTCTACGATTTGGGTATCCCGTCGATTATTCTATTCGGCATTCCCGCTGATAAGGATACCGACGCGACGGGTGCGTGGCACGATTGCGGTATTGTCCAAACAGCGGCAACGGCGGTGAAGCAAGCTGTGCCGGGTTTAGTTGTAATTGCTGATACTTGCTTGTGCGAGTATACCAGTCACGGTCACTGCGGTTATTTGGAAGTCGGCGACCTCACTGGACGGGTTTTGAATGACCCGACGCTGGAATTGCTGAAGAAAACAGCGGTTTCTCAAGCAAAAGCTGGCGCAGATATTATCGCACCTTCGGGTATGATGGATGGCTTCGTGCAGGCTATCCGTGAAGCTCTGGATGAGGATGGGTATCAAGATATACCGATAATGTCTTACGCGGCTAAGTATGCGTCGGCTTATTATGGGCCGTTCCGAGATGCGGCTGAGTCGGCGCCCCAGTTTGGCGATCGCAGAACATACCAAATGGACCCGGCTAACTCCCGCGAAGCTCTGAAAGAAATTGCCCTCGATATTGCAGAAGGGGCGGATATGCTCATGGTTAAACCAGCCTTAGCATATATGGATATTATCTGGCAAGTCAAGCAAGCCTGCAATCTACCCGTTGCTGCTTACAACGTGTCTGGGGAATATTCTATGGTTAAAGCCGCTGCCCTCAACGGTTGGATTGATGAAAAACGTGTCGTGATGGAAACTTTAATCGGCTTCAAACGCGCTGGGGCTGATTTGATTTTGACCTATCACGCTAAAGATGCCGCCCGTTGGTTGGAACAAGGCAATTAAGTCTGTTTGAACCGGGTAAACTTAGGGGACTTTTGCACTAGAGATTGAGTGAGAAAATTCTTCGGGTGAAGGTAAGCCGAACGGCAACTAGCACGGCCTTTTTCTTCGCTTGTGAAGGTAGAAATATCCCCCAGGGGGGACAAGTTTCTGACTCGATACTTTAGTTCAGGAGTCCCCACATCTTTTTTGGCGCTTATCAGATCTGGTGCAAAATGGAACTAGGTATTATGCCCCCTGACGTATGAAAAATCTATCTCAAGAAAGAATTTTAACTACCCCAAACCAAATAAGTAGTAAAAGTTACAGAAATTGAGGGAGGCAAAAGTGAAATGTGGTGAAGGAGCAAACACCATAATAGATAAGGAACAGAATGACTCAGAGTAGAACGTTGGAAAAACCGATCGAAAGCCAGGAAATCCGTTTTTGCGACTTGCGAAGTCAAGTGGACATCAAGCAACTGCAAGAATTGTTTAAATTGACCGCGTTTTGGGCGCAAAACCGCACTCAAGAGGACTTAGAGATAGCGATCGCCAACAGCGATCCTGCGATCAGCGTTTGGGATGGCGATCGCTTAATCGGTTTTTCGCGGGCGACTTCAGATTGCGTCTATCGCGCCACGATTTGGGATGTGGTGATTCACCCAGACTATCGGGGATTGGGACTCGGTCGCAAGATGATCGAAACGCTGTTAAACCATCCTCGCGTTTGTCGGGTAGAGCGCGTTTACCTGATGACGACCTATCAACAAGGATTTTACACCCGCCTCGGATTTCAATATCCCAACCCCAGTACTTCAATGGTGCTGTACAACCACACCCGCAACAGTTCCCATTCGGGTCAACAAAAGGTGTCTAGCGAGTCGCTAAAGGAATAGAACATTGAACCCGAGTCAGGTTAGATTCCTGATTCGGTGAAGGAACTGCTAAAAGTTCCAAACGTCCTTTCATCAGTTCTAGGAGGGTGTGGATAGCGAGTAGATTCAATCCTGGTGAAAGGATAGAATTCCCATTGGGTTGCTCATCGGTTTTAGGGGCAGACTGTAACAAATCTATTGGTTCACTCCAGGCGCTGTAGGGACGTTGGTCTTCAATCTGGATATGAACGTAACCAGCACTTGGATCGGGATGAATCGAAACGCAAACCCTGCCCTCCCGCATTAATTTTAAAGGCGTATCTACCAAATTCATCAACACCTGTTTGAGCCAGTGGGAATCTGTCAAAACGTAAATTTCCGGAGCGGGTTTCTCGATATCTAAAGGTAAATTGCGATCCGCTGCTTGCAAGCGAGTTAATTCATCTACATGTGTGAGAACGTGGGCGAGTTGTACCGGCTGAATATTGAGACGATTGGTGCCATACTCAGTTCTGGCAACGTTGAGAATTGCATCCATAAACGCTACCATCCTCATTGCCGAGGCATTCGCCTGCGCTACGAATTCTCGTTCTTCTGCCGCATCTTCGCATAAATCCGACAAAATTAACTGTTGCAGACCGATCAAGCTATTGAGAGGCGAGCGCAATTCGTGGGAAATTCGCGCCAGAAACCCTGCCTTAAACTGGCACATTTCCGTCGCCATGCGATACGCCAGTTGCGTCCGCAATAATTCTTCTTTCAGTGCTGAGATTTCTTGGTTAGGATCTTGGAATGCAGCCATTCGATGGTTTCGATTTTGAATTTTGGATTAACTAAACATGACAGGACTGACGCAAAGAAATCGGGTTTCTCTGAAAAAAGAGATTTACGCAGAAACTTTGGTGATAAGAGCGTAGTGCGTCAGTCCTATATGAGCTAATTGTAGAATCGCCATCAGCGATTCGGAAATTGCACAAAATAAAAGTAACAGTCCCAGGGATTTTAAAACCATGACCGAGATTATATCCTCAATCGTATTACCACCGCCGTTTCCCGACCACACCCAACTACCCGAGGAGGACGGTAATTTCGTGAAGAATTTTCAAGAACATCCTCAAAGTTTAATTTTAACCGACTCGATTGGCCCAGTGTTGCAGAGGTTGCATCCAGATGGACAGTACTGCATTGGTCAAGATTGTGGCATTTACTGGCGAGAAACCGAACCCCCGGAAAAAGGTGCAGAAGCACCGGACTGGTTTTACGTTCCTCATGTACCCCCTAGACTAGGAGGTGTCATCCGACGATCTTACGTATTGTGGCGCGAATTTCTCGCCCCCAGAATTGCCTTAGAATTTGCCAGTGGAGATGGCAGTGAAGAACGGGACAAGACACCCCTATCTGTAGCTGAGGACGGTACAGTTACAAAACCTGGCAAGTTCTGGGTGTACGAGCAAATTATGCGAATTCCTTACTATGGGATTTATGAGGTTAGCAAAGGTGTTTTGGAAGTTTACCACTTTGTTGATGGGTTCTATGAAAAAATGACCCCAAACTCACGCGGTCACTATCCTATTACAACCATGGGCGTAGAATTAGGACTTTGGGAAGGAACTTATCAAAATCAAACCATGGTTTGGTTGCGCTGGTGGGATTTAGAGGGTAACTTGTTACTGACAGGTCAAGAAACCGCTGAAATAGAACGCATGAAGCGACTAAAATTAGTGGAAAAATTGCGATCGCTCACTCCCGATCAACTAGCAGCACTAGGAATTGCCCCCAACGAACTAGAATAACCATTACCAATTAGCAATTAGCAATTAGCCATTAGCCATTTCAATCACACCTTGTCGGAGAATTTCCCAACCCTTAAGAGTCCATTTTGCCACCGTAGAAGGCACGCCGGACTCTTTTGTTAATTCGGTTTCAGATATCTGTAAAGTCAGAACAGAGGGGAACTGAGCGTCTATTTCTGCCATTGTCCGCAGGGGGGGTTGACCGGATAAATTGGCGCTGGTGGTGGCGAGTGGCCCGGTTTGAGATAATATTTTTCTGGCGATCGCACTATCGGGAACTCTCACCCCTATTGTCCCAGGGTCATTGGGATTAACTTGTGGAGGGAGGCGCGAACTTGCTGGTAATACTAAGGTTAACGCTCCAGGCCAATATTTTTGGGCAACTTGCTGCCAAATTAATTTTTCTGACTCGCTCCCTTGACAAAAATGCCACAATTCCTCCGGATTTGCTGCCATTAAAATCAGCGGTTTATCCTGACTCCGCTGTTTCGCTGCAAAGATTAATCCCGACTTTTCTGGTAACGCTGCTAATGCCGGAACCGTATCCGTGGGAAAGCTGACTACAAAACCAGAAATTGCCCCAGTGACGAGGGCCTCGATTGAAACTTTTGTCATTAGTTAATTGTAATCTATCGTTGCCAGCGCTCGCGCTAATCGCTAATTGCCTTCGGATCGTAATATCCTGCCATTAGCCATTAGCTATTAGCCATTAGCCTCGTTCCCTGGATCCTGCCTGGGAACGCTGACATATGTCTTTTATTCCCAATCATTTTTGCGAGTGTGATGGGTAATCGTTCCGTCAACTTCAACCGTTGCAATGTGTTGAATTCGTTTTTTAATTGTGCCTCCTCCGCGAGATTTCAGCCAATCTACTGCGTCATTAAAAGTCGGAAAATACTTGGCTCTATGATTGAACGCATCACAATTAAAGTCTTGGGCAAAGTATCTATTTTTAGTTTTTGACATTTTTATTTTACCTCATGCATAGAAATTATTTCAATTCAGGCAATGGTTCGGCTAGGATAACTCTGGTGCGGTAGACGATGTCAACGAGGCCGTCTGGAGAATGCGACCGCGAGTACAATTGGGTTAAATCGGCAACAAGTTGCTCAAATCCTTCCCCAGAACGCGGTACGAGTCCCCGACTTTGAGCGCGACCAATTAAACCCGATAAATCTACTGCTTGCTTATTAGTAAACCTGTGGCGACCCACTTCAACAAAATAAGGCAAACAGCTATAAGGCAGAAAAAATCCCCAATTTCTTAATAACTTTAACGGCAAACGCTGCACTTTTTTTACCCATCGTCGCAATTGAGTTAAAAGCGAGCGATCGCGGTAAGGTTTTGATGCCTTTATCAGCAAGCGGAAATAATCTTTAGTAAATTTATCCTCTAATTCCCAGTAATTCCACACCAATGCCAAGCGACCGGATTTTTGCAAAATTCGGCGAAATTCTAACAAGCTTTGCTTGCGATTAAACCAGTGAAAAGCCTGAAAACAAACGACTAAATCCACCGATGCATCGGGTAAATTAGTCGCTTCTGCGGTGCCATCACAAACCTCTATTAAAGGATGGGAAATAGCAGCTTTCCTCATTTCGGCATTCGGTTCTACGGCAAAAACTTTAATCCCTTTTTCTGCTAGCTGACGAGAGGCAATACCCGTTCCCGCACCAATATCTGCTGCAACGATTTGGGACGGTAATCCTAACCCTTCTAAAACCTTGTCGATAGCAACTTCTGGATAAGTTGGGCGATATTTTGCGTAATCTGCTGCGGCGTCTGAAAAATAAGTCAGCGGGTTCATGTTTTATGGTTAGAGCGAAATTGGTAATTGGTAATTGGTAATTGGTAATTGCTAATTGCTAATTGCTAATTTAGGACTTACGCACTACTAGGTCAGAAACCTTGATTAGATTCGCTTCTTTCCCTAACCCCTAGCAACTTGAGTGAATTAGCAACGATAAGCTAAAGCGAAGCGTTCGATTCCGGCTAAATCGGGATAAATTTTAATGTCATAATAACTTCCATTCTGCCGCAATAATTCAGCCACCGCATCCGCTTGTCCTGCCATCATTTCAATCAACCAAATTCCGCCAGGACGCAAATAATTAGGGGCAGTTTCTATGAGGTGGCGAATGCAGTCTAAACCATCTTCGCCGCCATCGAGGGCGAGATGAGGTTCGTGAAAAGCAACTTCTGGTTGCAGCGTCGGTACTATGCTGCTGGGAATATAAGGCGGGTTGGAAACCATACCGCTAAGCCGCCCCTTGATCGCTTCTAGCGGCTCAAACCAAAAACCATTGTAAAACTTGATTTTTTCCGCCAAACCCTGTTGCTGGGCATTCTGGCGGGCAATGGCGAGAGCTTCGGTGCTGCGATCCACTGCATGGATGGTAGCATCAGGAAACGCGGCGGCTAAACCGATAGCGATCGCACCACTCCCAGTCCCCAAATCCGCCCAATCAGCATCAGTCATGGGAGAATTTTGCATCACCTGCTCCGAAGCACCCACAGGCGAGACGCCTGTGCTACGCTGCTCTTGAGCTCCCCTGCGGCGCACCGCTTCCACCGCCAAATCGATCAAAAGTTCTGTCTCTGGTCGAGGAATTAATACTGCTGGGGAAACAACCAAAGAAAAATTGCGCCAAGGGGTGACCCCAGCGATGTATTGTACGGGCAAGCGATCGCTAATTCGTCGCTGCCACAATTGGTCTAATTCTGGCAAACTTAGGCGCAGAGTCATGTTTTTTCGGTCGCGAAAAGACTCTAACCGCAACGCCAAGCGGTCTAAATCTGCCACCGCAAGCAACAACCAGTCTACTTCCTCTGGGGGAACATCGGCGGCGCGCGCGGCTGCTAGTGCTTGTCGCCGCCATTGCCAAAGTTCTAAACCAGATACCACCACCCCTTGCAGGTTTTCCATCGTTTAACGCCGATCTTGACGCTGTTGGGGCTGATTTTGGCGTTGTTGCGGCTGATTTTGACGTTGGTTAGCTGGTTGGTTTCGACTCGGTTGCTGAGAACCCGGTTGTGTTGGTTGGAGGGTTCGCAGGAATTCTAACGACTCCCGCGACGGTACGAGCAAAACTTTGTTCAAAACCGGATCGTTGCTAGTTTTCAACGTTTGAATTACGGTTTCCAAGTCCATCACTTGAATTTCTACGTCAGATGCCATATTTGGTTGTGACTGCTTAAAGCGATCTAGGAGTGCGATCGCTTGCTCCTTGTCAAAAAAGAAAGGTATCACGCGATCGTCGCCTTGGGGTATGGTCAGATATTTATTTTCTGACTTGAATTTGGCTACAAATAGGGGGACGCCGTTAAATTGCTGTACTTGGCGACCATTTTGTCGCAGCAAAGCTAATGCTGACTCAACTTGTTGCTGCACGGGTAAAAAGTCAACCGCGACAGAATCCTTTTTTTCTCGATTCGCTTGTTCCAATTGTTGGTAAACTTCTGCCAGCGACCTGGGAATTACCTGGAGATTTTGGCTGTCGTTGGGATTATCTGACCGCAATCGCTGTAAAACCGTCTGAGCATCCCGCTGGCTGATAAAAGCTGGCGTTACCAACACCTTTTTCTCATTATCGCAGTTAACTTGCTGACCGTTGGTGGGGTCGAGGCATTGACTAAGTACGCCACCGTCTGCTTTAGCAATCATAAACACTGGCACGGTTCGCAACCTTTGTACCACCTGTTCTTCGGGTAATGCTAGCGCCTGGGGAACGTTGGCAATCGCACCGGATACCACCGCAGTCCCCAATAACCCCAAGGTTGCCCCCCAACGAAGCAATGATTTCATAACCTCTCCTGCTATCAATCCTGTCACAGACAAAAAATTATCATTTCAAAAAACACAGAATATTATTCTATGTTTTTGTTTGTTGGGTTTGAACCCAACCAACTTACTGTCCTCCACATTTATCCCCGATGGCTTGTATGTTTGGCAATAGTTGCCGGCTAATTTGCCATGCATTTTAACTTTTTTTTGGCAATCTCGCTGCGGTCATTTCTCCCCGTGAGCTAACTTTTCCCTCTGGGTTCACAAATCGTCTCGGTCAAAAATTTTACAGAGATAGGACTTACGCAAGGGCGTTCCTATCACCAAAGTTTCAAGCTGCGATCTTTGGTTGCCAAACCGACGATTTTTCAGAGAAACCCGGTTTCTTTGCCTAAGTCCTGAGAGATATAGACTTAGTTTTTGCCAGACCAGTTCCAAGGTAATGGTATATTCTCGCTCAAAATGCTACAAATCCTGTACAAAAGCAGTCGGCTGTATTCATAGATGCTACAGTTGGAAGCAGATTAAGCTGGCAAGCTCTGAGCAATCATTTTCAGGACTTATGCTTGGGCGACCTATCACCTTTGTTTCAAACTGCTTCCGCGAGTGCGGAAGGGAGGCATATCTCTGGTTTCAAAGCGACGATTTTTCAGAGAAACCCGGTTTCTTGCTGCTTACTCTGGTTTGAGGGCGACGATTTTTGCGAGAAACCGGGTTTCTTGCTGCTTACTCTGGTGACAAAGCCACGATTTTTCCTAGAAACCCGGTTTCTTTGCCTGGGTCCTGCTTTTGAGAGCTTGGTGATTATCAATTCTGAACTACTTTTCTTCCCACCGTTGTAGCCCTTTTAAACGATTGCAATAAAAATATGAATTATTATCCCTCTGGGGAGGATACTTCCCACCCTCAATATAAACAAAGTGCGTTCGCGAAGCTTCTTCCAAGCAGAATCGCTGTTGCAAGACACCTGCTCAGACTAGGAGCTATAACCTCAATCTTACTCGTATCAGGTTGTCAAACCGCTCCCAGCGGACTCAAAATTGGCACGCTTTTACCTATCACTGGGGACTTGTCCCAGTTTGGCTCTTCGATGCAGGATAGTGCCAGTTTGCTCGTCAAAACCGTCAATAGCTGCGGTGGCGTTTTAAACAAACCCGTACAATTAATCTCAGAAGACGACCAAACCAATCCTTCTGCGGGTGCGGCGGCGATGAGCAAGTTAGCCGAAGTCGATCGGGTCGCCGGAGTCATTGGGGCAGCCGGGAGTGCTGTTTCGAGTGCTGCAATTGACATTGCAGTACGCAACCAAGTTGTGCAAATTTCCCCCTCCAGCACCAGCCCCGTTTTTACCGAACGCGCTAAAAAAGGCGATTTCAAGGGATTTTGGTTCCGCACCGCCCCGCCCGATACGTTTCAGGGTCAAGCTTTAGCTAAATTAGCTAGTACTAAAGGTTACAAATCAGTTTCAGTACTGGCGATTAATAACGACTATGGGAAAGGCTTGGTACAATCGTTTATCCCAGCTTTTGAAGCCGCTGGGGGCAAAGTGGTGAATCAGGCGAATCCGACTTATTATCCGCCCCAGAGTGCTACTTTTGACTCGGAAGTCTCAGCAGCTTTTCGGGGGAACCCAAACGCGGTTGTTTTAGTTGCTTATCCAGAAACTGGCAGTATTATCGTCAGAACAGCTTATCAACAGGGACTGCTGGGAAAACAAACGCAACTGCTGATGACAGAAGGGATGAAAGACCCCAAAATTGCCGAACTTGCGGGAAAAGATACGGCGGGCAAGTTTATTGTATCTGGAGTTATCGGGACGGCGCCGAGTACAACCGGACCGGCGGTAAAACAGTTTCGCGAAGTCTACCAAACAAATTACAATAAGCGTCAACCCGGTGTGTTTGACGCCAACACTTGGGATGCTGGCGCGCTTTTAGTTCTAGCAGCCGAAGCAGCTAAATCGACTGCTGGTGCTGAGATTAAAGACAAAATCCGCGTTGTTGCCAATCCTCCAGGACAAGAAGTTACCGATGTTTGTCAAGCACTTGCCCTAATCCGCCAAGGTAAGGAGATCAACTATCAGGGAGCGAGCGGTAAAGTAGACTTCGATGCTCAAGGCGATGTTGTCGGCAGTTACGATGTTTGGACAATTGACAATAACGGGCAACTCAAGGTGACAAATACCATCACCGTCGGCGGATTTTAAAGTCCTGAGTCAGGAAAAAGCTAGATATCAGAAGGTTTGAGGTGTTCCAGCGCTAGCTTATCAATATAATGTTTTCGTATTACTTCAGGGGTATTTCCTACCCATCTAGCAATGGTGTCGCTTGAGTTACCCTGGAGTGCTTTTGACATACTCCCCAGCCTAAAGGCGTGGGGATTCTGGGGTCAAACAGCAATTGCTGGCTTCCGCCAGTCTCACATCACCTAACCCAATGGTTGATGCCCCAACCATTGAAATATTTCTAGCGGCGTTTTCATCACGTCCATTCACTGAATTACAAGATGGACAACGCCACTGTCTCACAGATAAATCTAGATGTTCTAAAATATGCCCACAGTGAGAACAAGTTTTACTGGATGGATACCACTGGTCTATATAAATAACCTGTTTGTTTTTCGCCTTGGCTACCCATTCCAGTATTTGCAGAAATTCTCCAAAAGCTAAGTCTGATATTTTTCTACCCCAGAGACGTTGCATACCTTTGAGGTTAAGCGTCTCAAAACATAAAACATCAAACTTGTCAGTCAAAGTGTGAGCTAATTTCCAAAACCAATCACGCCTACGGTGACAAACATCTTCATGTTTGCGAACTAAATTTTTTCTAGCCCGTTCTCGATGATTTGAACCTTTTACCTTTTTGGAGTGGTTTCTACTAGCTTTCTTAATGGCGTTTAGAGATTGTTTTATAAATTCTGGTGAATCAATTTTAGTTCCATCAGAACAGGTGAGGAAAGTTTTCAAACCAAAATCAAACCCTGCTATTTTACCAGTCGTTGATTTAATTTCTGGTTCTGACTCATTACTCACCACGACAACCATAAATAACTCGCCTAATGCAGTGCGTTTTATGGTTATTGTTTTAATCTTCCCTTCTATTTCTCTGGATTTCCAAAACTGATAAACCCGATTTCCAATTTTTACTCTATTATCACCTAAGAATTTATAACCAGCTTGTTTCAGGGTGAATGATTTGTATTTCTTGACTTTCTTGAAGCCTGGTGGTCTTACTCCTTTTTTGTTGTTTTTAAAGAATAATTTCTATGCTTTATCTATTCTCTGGCAGATATCTTGTACTGCTTGAGAACCTACTAATTGCCAGAAAGAATTACGTTTTCTTAACTTAGCAATATGTGACTGAATTTTTGCACAGTTTAAGTGTTTGCCCCACATCCGGTAGTACCGTCTATGTAGAGCAATGCAATGGTTATAAATCACCCCTGCGGCGTTAATCATCCGTTTGAGGTATCTATTCCTTTTGTGTTCGTACAACTTAAACTTTAGTGTTTTCATGCTAGTATTATAGCATAATTTAACGGCAATATGACGGCCTGAAAAAATTAACCATCAGATGTTCGGAGGAGGAATATAAACTGCTTGTAGAGTATTGCTCAGAAACAAGTCGTACTCAAAATGACGTACTTAGGGAGTTGATCCGCAATTTAAAGAAAAGCCGTCCTAGAAGGACGGGGCTTTAAACCCAATTTTTTGGTAAGGTAATAAATGTATCTTGACAGTTGTAGGGTGTCGTAGGCATCCCATTTTTTTGGTTCAGGTTAACCAGTTTTGTGACTGTTTTCCAGGCTCTTCTACTAAAGTCATTGTAGTTAATTGGATTGCCTTCTCGGTTAGGGAATACTAAGGTTTCAGGGTGATAATTTTCCGTTCTAATTGATAGTAATAATTCCTGTAAATTCTTCGGGAAACAAAGCTTTCGGGTTTTCTTAGTTTTAGTAGTTTCCCGCACTAAAGCTTTCCCGCCAGCCCTGACAATTGCTTCGGAGAATGTAATCCTAGAGCAATCCTCGCTGATGTGTTTCCAGCGCAACCCTACCGCTTCAGAGGGTCTACAGCCGGTGTAAAATAGAAATTTTACAAAGTTTGTATAGTAGTTGTAGCTAATGCCTTTCTTCCCGGCATTGTGAGTCTGAAAAGCTTCGATAATCAGATCGCGCTCCTGGGCCGTGAAGGGATTTGCTTGCTCTTCTATCTTATATTTGGGTGGTGCTAAATCCCGGTACATTCCCTCAAAGGGGTTGGTATCTAGCATCCCATTCTTAACAGCCCATTTACAGGCTGCTGAGAGGTGCATGAGGCAACGTCTCGCCATGTGTTCGGTTGTCACCTCCAGCAGATAGATTTTAATCTCCAGGGACTGGTTTAGCACCTGGGGAGCGTTAGCAAAATGTTTACCCAGGGGGACGTATGTATCTAAGACGGTTTTGGGAGAACTCGTAGGAGTTTTGTAAGCTGTGTAGCTTTCCCACAGTTCAGCAAGGCTTAAGACTGGTTTGGGTTTTTCTGGTTGGGAGGAAGGGACTGCTGTCAAATGATTGAAAATTCGATATTTGTTCCCAGAAAAATCAAAGTTACTCGATTGGATGTCTAGCTCTGCCTGTCTAGCTTTTGCTTCTGCTATCTTCCTATTTTCTGGCGTGTCATCAATTTGCAACGAGATGTACTTTGCTTGTTGACCGGGATAGAGGGATCTCGGAAGTCGCAAGCGCAATCTGCCTCTGGGGGAGTCAACGACAACTGAGCCTCTAGGCGCTCTAGTTTCAAAGGCTGTTGAGTGAGTTTGCATGTTCAAATCTTGTCACAAATGTTGATCGATGATTAGGTAGGCTACCACAACCCTCAACAAACGATCAACAAAAATATAGGACTTACCCAAAGAAACCCGGTTTTGACGAAAAATCCCGAGTTGGGAAGTTAAAGATCTGCGAAAAAACCGGGTTTCTGACCCCGCGTGCCTATTTACTGGTGATTATCCGCAAATGAAAAAACCCCAAACCTTTGCTATTTAGTGGTTTCGGGGTTTTAAACTTAACATCGGGATGACAGGATTTGAACCTGCGGCATCGTGCTCCCAAAGCACGCGCGCTACCAAGCTGCGCTACATCCCGTCGCTTGTCTAGTATAACCTACTTTTTCCAGAATGGGAATTAGGGCTGGTTTAATTGGGATACCAAAACATGCCTTTGATGCCCTCCGGATCGGAAATAAACCCAAGACCGTGATAAAAATCTAGCACATGGGGGTCGGCGAATAAGGTAATGTTGCTAATGTCCTCACTGCGGAGTTTTTTGATCGTGTATTTCATCAGAGACTTACCCAGACCTTGACCTTGGAAGTCCGGGTGAACGACTACATCCCAAATCGTCGCGTTAAACGCATGGTCGGATGTAGCGCGAGAAAAGCCAATTAGCCGCCGCCGGTTTGCTCGCATTTCCCACATGGAAACGACGAGAAAACTGTGTTGAATGGCCTTTCTGACTTTACGCAGCGGACGGCGGGACCAACCCACCGCATCGCAGAGTTCTTCTAATTCGTAGAGGTCAATCTCTCGGTCAGTAGTGAAAAAGATGCGACCATTGCGGTTATTCAAGTCACCTGGACGGGCGATCGCATCTTCTTCAATTTGTGTAGCCCCAGTTGTCGAGGCAGTATCAGATTCGCTGAACCAGCTTTTCCAAAAACCCATGCAGCCGTGGTTATTGTAGTAAAAAGACGTTGGATGGCGGTAATAGTTAGTATATCTCCCGTATCCCCTTCAATGTTTGGCTTCTCGATCAAGTCAGTCCAAAGGCAGGGGAATGGGAGATGACGCGGACGCGGACGCGATCCCCACTTCCCGCATCAGCGTTGAAATTCAACCTTTAGCTAGCCTTTGACCTGGTAAGCACCAGATGCAGCACCCCCAATGATGGAAACGGGTTTGAAATCATCAACACTGGAACTCCTGAAACGCTTTAACAAGTCGTTTCCTCAGTTCTACGAGCAATTTGTCAGCAGCGAGATCCAACTGCAAAACCTGCGGCTAGCCTATAAGCTCTTTAAAACCAAGCGAGCAGTGATTGAGATGAAACCGGAGGGTAGCAAAAGTGCGTTGCATTTTGCCTACCGCAACCAGTCATTTTTGCTCAGCGATATTTTTGGCGTGCTGGCTGCCTACGGATTGACTATCCACAGCCTCAACCTGTACGGTCAAATCCAATCCCCGATGTTGGTGTTTATCAAGCTGGTGGTGTCTCGCGGTAGCAAAGCTTTAACAGAAAAAACCGCAGATAATGTCTGTCGCGCGATTCGAGAAGCGCTGGCGGGGGTGTTTGAAGTAGAAGAGATGCTGGCGGTGGAATTCAATCTCGATGCTGGTTTAGAACAGGTAGAAACCGAATTCTACGTCGATCCCGTGTTTAAACTACCCGCGCTATTGATTGAGGCCGATAACCAACCCGGTTTATTTTACAAAGTGATGTACACGATCTGGCAAGAGGATCTGCTGGTGATCAATGCCAATTTGCTCGTTTGGCGAGGGCGAACCCGCCTGATTCTTTACCTGTTGGGACCGAATGAAAACTTGATACCAGACTATCTGGGGCAAAAAATTGCCGAAAGCGTGCGTCTGAGATTGATGGGGCAGTAACAAATGGCACGCGCACTTAAAAGCCGAAAATTTATCCAGCGGGGACGCTTGACAAAAAGGAAAATATTGCCATATCTCCCATGTCTCCTCAGTCTGTCCCTATCCGCTGTGTTCCTTGTCTCCAACATTCGGTCAACAAGGGCTGTTCAAGGATAGGATCGAAATATGGCTAGCATCGATATCCTGGGAGTCCCCCACGCTTACGATTTAACCGCTCCCACAGAGGAACCCCAAGTACTCGTGTTTATTCACGGTTGGCTTTTAAGCCGCCGGTACTGGCAACCCCTAGTTGACCAACTCTCACCTACTTATCAATGTCTTTGTTATGACCTGCGCGGATTTGGTGATTCCCAGCCGATACCGATTTCTGGCTTAAACAGTCAGGAAACATCGGTAAGCTTGACGCCAGACAACAAGGCTTGCCGCTATGCCCCAGCTGCCTACGCTCGCGATCTGGGCTTGTTGCTGGAAAGACTCAATATATCCAATGCGTGGCTGATTGGTCACTCCCTGGGCGGCACGATCGCGCTGTGGGGAGCAGCACAATTACCCTACTGTGTCAAGGGAGTCATCTGCCTTAATGCCGGGGGTGGCATTTATCTAAAGGAAGGTTTTGAGCGATTTCGCGCCATAGGCGAGCGCTTGGTGCAATTCCGCCCCCGTTTGCTGTGCAATTTGCCTGGGATTGATTTGGTATTTACCCGCGACAGCGTAGCGCGTCCGATTGCACGTTCTTGGGGACGCCAGCGGGTAATTGATTTCGTGATGGCTGACCCAGAAGCCGCCAGAGGAACCCTGCTTGACTCGACTACAGAAGCCGAAGTGAATCGCTTGCCAGAGTTAGTGTCCCGACTGAAGCAGCCGGTTTATTTTATTGCCGGTGCTAAAGACACTATCATGGAACCGAAGTACGTGCGTCATTTAGCCAGCTTTCACCAACTGTTTCAAGCCTGTGGTGACAATGCGATCGAAATTCCGGACTGCGGGCATTTGGCAATGGTAGAACAACCAGAAGCCGTCGCCACTCAGATCCGCAATATTCTTTCTCATCACCCTGGATAAAAACGGGAGAAAGCTTTATTTTATCTAACTCGGTTCGGTAAACTCGTTGATTGATGTAAGAGGAGCTACTGGATTTACGCAGATAGCTGGGATTATCTATCATAGCTCTTGTTCAAGTTAAACCACCTGCACCTATAGGGCATTCTAAACCAGTAAATGCGTAAATCCTGATGTTTTTAAAGTGACATTTCATCAGGCTAGCTAACGGTCACGTCGGGGTATAGATAACCATGAGAAAAATTTTAGTAATAGAAGATGAAAGAGCTAGTCGCAAACTTATATTGAAATTGTTGCAGAATGAAGGATATGAGGCAATTGGAGCCGAAAATGGCAGCATTGGATTGCAGCTGGCAAAACAAGAATGTCCCGATCTGATTCTTTGTGATATCAGGATGCCGGAAATGGATGGTTACGAAGTGCTGTCGAGATTGCAGCAAGATCCGGTGACGGCGATGATTCCGGTGATTTGCCTGACGGCGCAAAACGATCGCGCGGATCTGCGGCGGGGGATGGAGTTGGGAGCCAACGATTATCTTACCAAGCCTTTTACCACAGAAGAATTGCTCAGCGCGATCGCCACTCAGCTGGCTAAACAAGAAATGCGCGCCAAACAGCAGCAGGAGGTACTCCAACAAGCGATCGCCAAGTTTAATAACGTCGTCTACTACGATAGTCTGACCAACCTGCCAAATCGACTCTTGTTACGCGAGCGATTTTACCAAATACTCGCGCCTAAACTCCAAACTCACCAATCGATTCCGATTGCCGTTCTCAGCTTAGACCATCTCGACCGCTTTATCCACAGTTTGGGAACCGACTACAGCGACTTATTATTGCAGGCGGTGAGCGATCGCTTGCTGCCCTATGGAGGTAAAGTAGGTACCCTCGCGCGACTCAACAGCGAACAACTAGCTCTGATTTTACCCCCTGTCTCAACTCGACCAGAAGCTGCAAACATTGCTCAAAGTATCTTGGATACTTTATCTCAACCCTTTGATTTGGAGGGATTTGAAGTTTTTCTCACCTGTAGTATTGGCATGGCGTTATATCCTGAGGATGGCAGCGATATCGATAGCCTGCTCAAAGCTGCTAATACCGCCATGAAGGTGGCTCAACAACTGGGAGGAAATCGCTTTCAGCTTTACACGGCAGATATCTCGGAAAAATCCTACGACCGCCTGATGCTGGAAATGAACCTGCATCATGCTCTAGAACGATCTGAATTTATCGTATACTATCAACCGCAGATTGACCTACGAACCGGACGTATGGTAGGAGCCGAAGCGTTAGTCCGCTGGCAACATCCAGAGCGAGGTTTAATATCGCCCTTAGAATTTATTCCCATCGCGGAAGAATCTGGTTTAATTATCCCTCTCAATGAATGGGTGCTACAGACAGCTTGTAAACAAGCAGGTATCTGGCAAAAAGCCGGGTATTCCTTAAAAGTGGCGGTAAATTTATCGGGAATTCAATTTAATCAATTGGGTTTAAGTCAAAAAATTTTGCGGATTTTAGAGGCAACTAACTTAGAGCCAAGCTGTTTGGAATTAGAATTAACTGAAAGTGCGGTGGTGAAGCATCCAGAAACAGCAATTGCTACGCTACGCGAACTCAAATCACTCGGTATTAAGTTATCTTTAGATGATTTCGGCACTGGGTACTCTTCTTTTAGCTATCTGCAACAATTCCCATTTGATGTATTAAAAATCGACCGTTCCTTTATGCGGAACGTCACCGAAGACTCCAAAAATGCTGCGATTTTGATCGCAATTATTCAACTAGCTCACAGTTTGAATTTGAAAGTAGTCGCTGAAGGAGTCGAAACCTTCGAGCAACAAGAATTTCTGCGCCAGCATCAATGCGATATGATGCAGGGTTATTATTTCAGCAGCCCCGTTCCAGCAAATGTCCTCGAACAAACTATCATTAGCTACACTAACCCAAGTTGCTAGTTGCATCCAAGGGTACTGATAATAGGTAATAGCTAATCGGTAATTGTTACGATTCCACCGTCTTTTAATATCGTGTCCGGTAGCATCGGTTGCGTTTGGCTAGCTCTTGTGCAGGTGGGATCTTGTGTAGGTGGGAGGGAAAAAAACAGTTTTTGCACAATCGACTATATACAACCGATGCTAGCAAACTTGATATAACTCAATTACCAATTACCAATTACCTTATTTATATGGGTGCAGCGGAATTTCAATGATGAACTCTGCCCCCTGTCCTGGAGAGGAAATACACCGCAAATTTCCGCCATGCTTTTCTACAATAATTTGGTAACTAATTGACAGCCCCATGCCGATCCCTTTACCTACAGGCTTAGTCGTAAAAAAAGGGTCAAACAGTTTTTGGCGGACTTTTTCTGTCATTCCCGGCCCATTATCTAAAATTTTAATTTCCACCCGATCGTTATCGATTTCTTTAGTGCGGATTTGAATCATCGGCTTGGGTGATGGGTTTTCTTTGCCATGACTTTCTGCTAAAAAATCAATCGCATTAGTAAGAATATTTAGGAATACCTGATTGAGTTGTCTGGGATAGCATTCAACCAAGGGCAAGTTGCCGTACTCTTTGACGACTTGAATGGCAAAATTGTGGCTTTCAGAATCGAGGCGATGTTGTAGAAATGCCAGGGTATTATCAATTCCTTCGTGGAGGTCAACCCGCTTTAATTCGGCTTCATCTAGACGCGAGAAGTTGCGTAAGTCCTGAACAATTTGAAAAATCCGCTGGGCGCCGGTTTTCATAGAATTTAAAAGGTTTGGCAGATCGTAGGTTATAAATTCTAAATCGATTGCACTGGCGTGCTTTTGGATTTCTGCATCGGGTTTGGGATAAGATTTTTGATACAAGTGGATTAAGTCTAGTAGGTTTTGAATATAGACGCTGGCATGGTTGAGGTTGCCGTAAATAAAGGTGACTGGGTTGTTGATTTCATGAGCCATACCCGCCACCATTTGAACCATGCTAGACATTTTTTCGCTCTGAATTAATTGAGCCTGAGTTTGTTGTAACTCCTGTAGAGTTTGGCTTAGTTGCTGATTCGCTTGACTCAATTGGCGATTTAAATTGTACTGTCGCAAGCCAGCGCGCACCCGTGCTTGTAGTTCGTTGGGGTCAATAGGTTTAGAGAGAAACTCATCAGCGCCAGCATCGAGTCCTGCTACTCGGTCGGCGATCGCTTCTCCCCGCGCAGTCAGTAAAATAAAAAATGTAGTTGCTAAATTAGGGTCGGCTTTGACCCGACGACAAACCTCCATCCCATCCATCAATGGCATTACCCAATCGCAAATAATCAGATCGGGTTGTATCTGAGTTGCTTGCAGCAGCCCTTCTTCACCATCCTTAGCCACAGTGACTTGATAGCCTTCGATCTGGAGGTCGCGTTTGAGAAATAAGCGAGTTGCCGAATCATCTTCGACTACAAGAATTTTTGACATCACTTATGGATTAATTGTGAGTGACCAATTATCTGTAAAAGTTTTAACCTGCAACAGAATAGTTTCCAACTGGTCTACGAACTCGGCAGTTTTCTCGAGGCGATTTTCTTGAGCCTGAGTTTCCAGTTGCTGAGCTAATTCTGGCATAGTTCGGATAGCTACCATCGCGCTTCCTCCTTTAAGTTGGTGAGCATGACGAGCCAGCGCTACACAATCTTCTTCTTGGATCGCTAGCTTAATTTGTGCTATGTAAGTCTGAGCATCTTCCATAAAAGTTTGCAAAAGATCGAGTTGAAATTCTGTATCGCCTCTGGTGATTTCTTGCAGGCGCTCTAAATCTACGGGTTCTGGAGGGGATGTGGCTTCTGGGATGGCAAAATTAGAGGAACTGGAGCCAGTTTTTTGTTCTAAATCTCCCCCAGAAGCGCTCTGCTTTTCGGAAGTGCTGTAGCGTTCCAAAACAGCCGCCAAGACATCGAGCTTAATCGGTTTGCTGATATAGTCGTCCATACCTAATGCTAAGCACTTTTCTCGTTCTCCTTTGAGGGCGTTGGCAGTCATGGCAATGACTACGGTATGGCGGGATTGAGCTTCCCTTTGGCGGATGGCTTGGGTGGTTTTGTAGCCATCGAGGATGGGCATGAGACAATCCATTAACACGATGTCGTAGTTGATTTGTGCGAGTCGGTCGAGGGCTTCTTGACCATTGCTGACGCAGTCTGCTTCATAACCCAGCACTTTGAGTAGATTGAGCGCGACTTTTTGGTTGACTGGGGTGTCTTCCACCAGCAGAATTTTGAGGTTTTTTGGTGATGGGTGAGAAGGTTTTTCATCCCCCATGACTGAGGATTGGTTACTAATTAATTCTGACTGAGAGTTGATTATTGAAGCAGGACTCAATACATTCATCAGGCAGTCTAACAGGCGCGAGGCTTTTACCGGCGTCGTTAAATGACCCGCAAATCCTAGCGCTTGGGGGTTGATAACTTGACTGCGCTGCCCAAGCGAAGTCATTAAAATCCATTTAGTCCCAAAAGAGCTAGGCGGGCATCCGACGAGTTGAGCGAGCAATTCCCGATTCATGCCTGGAATATTTAGGCTCAGCAAGGCGACATCGTAGGGTTGACCCTGTTGCTCTGCTTGTTGGACGATGGCAATCGCGCTGGCGCCATCTTCTGCTTCGTCCGCTTGTATTCCCCAACAGTTGACATAAGATAGCACCACCTGGCGATGGGTGGCGTTACTATCCACCACTAACAGCCTCACGTTGGGGCGCTCGAAAGGCAAGGATACTGGGGAGGGTAAGGGGTCTGGCTTTTGCGCCAACGTTGCCGTAAACCAGAAGGTTGACCCCACTCCCAGTTGACTTTCAACGCCAATTTCACCCCCCATCAGCTCGACCAATTGCTTGCAGATTGCCAATCCCAAGCCAGTACCTCCATACTGGCGCGTTGTACTGGCGTCTACTTGGGAAAACGACCGGAACAGTTTGTCCATGTCTGCCGCTGCAATGCCAATCCCTGTGTCTCGCACGCTGAATCGCAGCTTAACTGTGGTGGGGGAGAAGGGGGAAGAGGACGCGGTGACGCGGTGAGGCGGTGACGCAAAGAAGTTGATTGAAGAGTTACCCGCGTCTGCATCTCCCCATATCCTCTTGTCCTCTTCATTCCCCGCGTCACCCTGTCCCCCTGTCCCCGCGTCACCCTGTCCCCCTGTCCCCGCGTCTTCTTCTCCGTATTGGCATATCTCTACACGAACCACTACTTCTCCGGTCTGGGTGAATTTGATGGCGTTGCCGATCAGATTCATCAACACTTGGCGCAGGCGGGTGGCGTCTCCTGTTAACAATTTGGGGACGTTGCTGTCGATTAAAGAAAACAGTTCTAGTCCCTTAGATTCGGCTTGGGTGGTCAGCAAATCTACGACTTCTTCAATGCATATTTTCAAATCAAAGTCAATAGATTCTAGCCGCATTTCCCCAACTTCCAGCTTGGAGACGTCGAGAATATCGTTAATCAGCATCAGCAGACTTTGTCCGCTGACTTTGAGAGTTTGGACAAAGTCTTGCTGTTCGGGGGAGAGGGGAGTCAATAGGAGTAAATCGGTTAAACCGATGACGCCATTCATGGGGGTGCGGATTTCGTGACTCATGTTGGCGAGAAATTGGGATTTCATCCGCGAAGCTTCTAAGGCGGCTTCCCGTGCTTCTACCAATTCGTTAATTATTTGAGTCGCGATGACGATACCGCCAATTTGGGGATGGGGAGAGGGGGCGTGGGGGCTCTTGTGCAGGTGTGCAGGTGTGCAGGTGGGCATTTGAATGTGTACTCTCCCCTGATCCAGAGCTCCAGAGCTCTGGATCTCCCCTGCCCCATTGCCGATGTACCAAGGTTGGACGGCCCAACGCAGGTAAATTTTGCCGCCATTGGGTTGTTCCCAAACGTCCTCTGGTTTGGAGATTACCTCACCTTGTAAAGCGCGCTGATGAATGGCTTTAATTTCCTCTGGCAGATTGGGGAAAACGTCATAGTAGGATCGCCCGATGAGAGATTGCCCTTCGAGATGGTAATCAGTTAGCCATTGATTGCTGTGGGCGATGTAGCGCATTGAGGTATCGAACATAGCGATCGCAACGGGTGCGTTGGTAATAATTTGCCGCAATTGTTGCCGCTCTTGTTCGATGGCTTGCTCTATGCGCTTGCGGTCTGTAATGTCGTTGAGCGTGCCGGAAGATCCCAAAAATGTCCCGTCAGCGGCCTGGTTGACTCGCCCTTGCACTTCAATCCAGCGGTAGCTGCCATTTTTAGTTTGGCAGCGCACTTCGTATCGGGTGGAATCGACGTGGGAGGACATTAAAGCGTTGAATTGATTTAAAGTCAGCGAATGGTCATCGGGGTGAATAAATTCTAGGAAATGACGACCCAAGCTTTCTTTTATTTCATATCCAGTTATTTCTGTCCAAGCGGGATTGAGAAAAGTCCAGCAGCCCTGTACATCTTTTTGAAAAATAACTTCTCTTAAATTGTTCACGACATAGCGATATTTATTCTCGCTTTCAGAAAGCGCTGATAAAGCCAGCTTGCGCTCTTGACGGAGGGAAATTGCTGCTGCCGCACTCCGCAATAAATCTATTTCTAACGGCTCCCAAGTCCGGCAAGTGACGCATTCGTCGAAGCCAATAAAACCAAAAAACTGATTATTAACCAATAAAGGTAAAACTAGGATGGAAAGAATGCCCTGGGGTTCTAAAATTAAACGCTCTTCGGCGGGAAAATCGGCAATTTTGCTGGCAATAACTTCGCCTTGCGCCAATACTTGCGCCCAACGGGGGAAAAATTCGTCGTAAGGGCAGTTTTGCAAGTCTGGGTTGTCGATTTCCGCAGCAATGCCAGAGGCACACCACTCGGCGCGCTGGCTCATGTAGAGGCGTCCTGTGACGCAGGCGTGGTTTTCAAAGACGTAGACGCGGCTGGCTCCTGAAGCGCGTCCTAGGGGTTCCAATATTGACTTGTAGCAGTTGCGATCGCCCTCATCAGCTAGCAGTCGCAGTTGCACTTCCACCAAGGCAGCGAGATAGCGATCGCGTTTCGCCAAAATTTCTTGTGCCAGCTTGCGAGCGGTAATATCGCGAAAAGTCCATACCCGACCGACAATGTTTTCTCCCACTCGCTGGGGCATAGAATAGCGCTCGAATACTCTCCCATCAATAAATTCCAACAATTCGTAGGTTTCCCTATCCGGCAGGGAGTAGATTTCTTCTATTTTTTGCACAAATGCTTGGGGGTCTTGCAGTTGATCGAGGACAAACGAGATCGTCGCTGCGTTATCTCGCGTGGCGACTATTTCATCTGGAAGCTGCCACATTTGTTGGAATTTGCGATTAAATGTCGCAATTTTTCCCGCTCGGTCAATCACGAGTATCCCGTCTGTGGTAGAATCAAAAGTTGCTTGTAGCAGGGATACGGTTTTGGCTAAGTCTGATTCGGCTTGCTTGCGATCGGTGATATCTGCCCAATAACCGATGAGTTCCAGGGGATTACCGGCTTTATCTAGCACCAACTTGCTCTCGTCGCGCATCCAGCGAGTTGTGCCGTCGGCGCATTGGAAGCGGTATTCGTGGCGGTGATAACCAGGCTCGAACAAGCGGGGTAATTCGGCAAAGACTCTTTCCACATCTTCCGGGTGGATGTGGTTTTTCCAGAAACTGGCATCTTCTAGGAATTCCCGCGCTTCGTATCCCACCAGGGTTTTGACGTTATCGCTGACGAAGGTCGTACTGTAATCGTCGGATGCTTTGCGGCTATAAATGACGGCTGGGCTAGAGGTTAGCAGATATTGCAGGCGTTCTTGAGCGAGTAGTAAGTCTTTTTCTGCTTGGGCGCGATCGCGCGATTCAATCGCCAGACTCGCCATATAAGCTAAATAACTGGCAAAGTTCTGCTCTTCCAGCGCCCAGCTACGCGCCGAGCCAATCTGTTCGTGAGAGATGACGCCGATTGTCTCTCCGGCGACGCGAATCGGCACGTCTAACATCGAGGTAATACCTAAAGGCGTCAGATAAGCGGCGCTAAATTCCTGGGTTTGAGGGTCGGTGTGGGCATCGTCGGCGGCGATAATGTTATCTGACTCCAAGGCTTCAAAATATCCAGGATAGTCAACAGCAGCAATTTCCCAGCCAGATGTATGCTGGAGGGTGGTGAATTCGTAGAGGTCGGCGCAGCGGAGTTTGGAACGGTCGTCGTTGAAGAACCAGATGCTCGCCCGCTGTACTCTGAGTGCGATCGCTGCAATTTGGGTAATATTTTGCAACGCTGGTTTCAAGTCGCCGGTGTATAGCGACTCGCACTTAGACAGTGCCATCAGTCCTTCCTGATGCCTTCTGATGCGCCGTTCCCTTTCCCGCAGGGCGGCTTCAGCGGTTTTTCGCTGGGTAATGTCCTGAATTTGGGCAATTAAGTACAGCACTCGCCCCTGGGTATCCCGTAGGGTCGAGATAGTTAACTGCACCCAGACGATTTGCTCGAGTTTGTGGATGTAGCGCTTCTCCATCTGGTATGTGCCAATTTCCCCATAGAGGGCTTGGTGCAAATAGTCCAGGCTAGCTTCCACATCTTCGGGATGGGTAATATCTTGAAATGTCAGCTTGAGCAACTCTGATTCCGAGTAACCCACTATCTCGCATAAGGCTGGGTTGACCTGCAACCAATGACCCTGGGGCGATACCAATGCCATACCAATCGCCGAATACTCAAACGCGCTTCTGAACCGTTCCTGACTCTCCCGCAGTGCTGCTTCTGCTCGTTTGCGCTCGGTGATGTCAAATATCGTGGAGCGCGTCATGAGAAAATTGTCGCCGTCATCTTTAACCCTGGTTCCGGACAAGCTGACAGGAACAACTTTGCCATCCTTGCGAACTAACTCCAACTCTAAATCCTGCACCCAGCCGCGTTGTTTGAAGCGGGGGAAAATTTTGCGGAAAATTTGCCTGCTGTGGGATGTCAGCAAGTCGGCAAATCGCTTGCCAATCAACTCGTCGCGGGTATAACCCAATAATTTGAGTTCGGTATCGTTGACGCGGATAAATCTGCCATCGCTGTCGAGGGATTGATACCCACAGGGAGCGTTGTTATACAGATCGTGAATTTCGGCAGCGTTTCTTTGCAGAGCTTGTTCTGACTCAACGCGGTAGGTAATATCGGTCACGGTGCCGATGTAGCCTACGACTTGTCCGTCGTTCCCCTGCTGCGCCACTGCTTGAACAAATGCCCACAAGCAGCTGCCATCGGGACGCTGAAACCGCGTTTCGGTAGCAAAGGGTAAATTTTCTTGTGTGCAGCGATACCAGTGGGTTTGGACGCGGGAGCGATCTTCGGGATGGATGGCGTGCATCCATCCATCCCCCATTGCTGGTTTGAGGGCAATTCCGGTAATCTCGCACCAGCGATTGTTGACATATAAGCAGCGGCTTTGAGCATCGGTATGAAATATTCCTACCGGCGATAAATTAGCTAAGGTTTGATAGCGATACTCGCTGGCGCGCAATGCGGCTTCTACCTGCACGCGGGAGGCAATTTCTAACTTGAGGGATTGGTTTGCGGCGTAAAGATCGGCGGTGCGTTCTTGGACTCGAATTTCTAATTCATCGTGGGATTCACGCAAGGCTTTTAATGCTTTTTTCCGTTCCAGTTCTGCTGCTGCCCGCGCGGCAAATACGCTGATAACTGATTGGGTGCGGTCTTCATCGATCAGGGGTTTATCGTTGAGAATCCACAAATTGCCAATCACGTTTTGGGCGGTGTCTAACAGGGGAACTCCCAAGTAACAATCGGCGCGCAATCTCGTTGGTAATGATATTTCTGGGAATAATTCCTGCAAGCGGTCTGGAAAATAACAGGCTTTTTTTCCCTTGACGACGATTTCGCACGGTCCGCCAGTAATGTTGTATTCTAAAGTTTCCCCAAGAGCGTGGCTATCCCACCAGGCAATCGTCTGCCATTTCTGCTGTTGAACATCTATCAGTTCGCTCACAAAGGTATAGCGAACGCCCAGTGCCGTCGCTAAATACTGCACCAAAACTGGAAAAAATTCTTCCCCAGTGACTGAAGCTGTTCCGGCGACGATATTTTGCAGCGCAATTTCTGATAGCTTGCGTTCGGTAATATCGGTGATAATCCCATCGATGCGAATTGTTTCCCCAGTTTCATCTTTGATTGCTTGCGCCCGGTTATTCACCCACCGCACTTCTTTGTTTGGGCGGATAATCCGGTATTCCATTTCTATATTTCCTGTTTCCAAGATGGTGGGAAAAGTCGATGCAACTCGCGAGCGATCTTCCGGATGAATCACTTCTAACCAAAGATATGGATTGTAGTAAAATTCCACTACGGGGCGTTGGTACAGTGTTTCTGTGGCTGGATTGAGATAAAGTGCTTCAAACGTACTCGCTGCTACCGACCAAACCACATCTTGCAGCGAGTTGAGCAGGTTAGAAAGTCGCGATTCGCTTTCTCTCAGGGCTAATTCTATCTGTTTTCGCGAGGCTATTTCATTTTTTAATCGTTTGATAGTCTGCCTTAATTCTAGGGTTTGTTCTTCTACCCTTTGCGCCAGATCGGCATTCATTTTACCGATGGCTATTTCAGCCGCTTTTCGCTCGGTCAAATCCCGTCCAATATAAATAAAATCTTCGGCATCCTCTCCCTCAGTTTGAATTGCCGAACAAGAAAAGGAAATGTTTAGCTGTTCGCCGGTTTTTTTCAAACAAACTACTTCAACATCTTTAAACAATTCTACTTGAGATATAAATTGGTTTTCACTTGCCGTATGCTGCCATAAATTCTCGGCAATAATTTGGAAGATTGACTCTCCAATTAATTCAGATTCATGATAACCAAATAACTGTTGAGCCGCTAGATTAACTTTTTTAATTTTTCCCGTTCTTGTCGTTACTATTAATGCATCTGCAATTGAAGCAATAATTTTATTAATATAACTTCGATATCTAGATAAAGCGTTTAATAAAAGCACGGCTTCATTGCCGCGATTTAAAAAAAATTTATTTAATAATTCCTCGTTATTTGCACTTTCAAATACAATCAAAAATCTATTTAATAAAGTCTCGTCATCTGGCAATCCGACCACACAAATATCAATCGACCCAGAAGCACCATTAGCTGAAGTTTGCTCAATATCTTTTAACTCGAAACTAACCTGCCGTCCTTCCAGGACATCAATGAGGAAATCCTCAAATCCAATCATTACGGGAAAGCCTAGACGCACATCGCTGCCCATGGTAACTTGCTCGGGATAATAGGCAAATTGTTGTACGCCTAATGACATTTCTTGGATCAGTAAGTTCCGCTCCAGGATGAGATATTCTAAGCGGCGCGACGCAAAGAGTTTTTTGAGCAGCGATTTCATATGCTTGGATTTTATGGGAATATTTTTTAAGGCGGATCGCAAGTGCAAAAATGGCGCTGGTGGCGCTTTTTGTTTGCCACCTGTATTTATCACTCAATACAAAATTTAACAATTCTGTGGTGAGTTTCGCCAATAGCGGGCGGAGCCGCTAGATTCCCATGTGTAAATCGCAACCAGTAGCGCGCCCCTTTTTACCTATGCCCCGTGACCCGAATAAAGCTGCATCACGTCGGTAATTGCCAGCCGAGACTGCACGCCTAACGTTAACGGCGAAGTATGTCCCCTGTTCAAATGGTCACAAGCGGCACAACCAATCATGGCGGCGTTATCAGTACAGTATTTCAGGGGAGGAAACATCACGTGCAGGTTATGCTCAACTGCGGCAGCTTGTAGGTGCTGGCGGAGTCCGCTGTTAGCAGCGACACCACCCCCGATGGCGATCGCATGTAACCCATAATCCAAAGCACAAGCTACGGCGCGTTTGGCAAGGCTACGCGCAACTGTATCTTGAAAGCTGGCGGCGATGTCGTTCACCGGCAAGGGGTCAATGCCTTCTTGCTGTAATTTTTGCACCAACCGCAACACGGCTGTCTTTAAACCGCTAAAACTCGAATCGTAGGGATGATATCCCCCATTGGGTAAGGAAACCTTTCCTTCCGGCAGCGCAAATGCTGCGGGATTGCCTTGTTTTGCCAGTCGGTCGATGACTGGGCCACCGGGATAACCCAAATTCAACAACCTTGCCACTTTGTCGAAGGCTTCCCCGGCGGCGTCATCGCGGGTTTGTCCGAGGGTTTCGTATATACCACAATCTTTGACATAAATCAAGCTCGTGTGTCCGCCAGAAACGAGCAGGCAGAGGAAGGGGGGCTGTAAATCTGGTTGGGAGAGGTAGGAGGCGTAGATATGTCCTTCCAGGTGGTGGACGCCTAGAAACGGTTTCTGATGGACGAGGGCGAGGGTTTTGGCGGCGGTTAGCCCGACGAGGAGCGAGCCAACCAAACCAGGGGCGCAGGTGGCGGCGATGCCATCAATTTGAGACCAATTGGTGCCAAAATTTTCTAGGGCGTCTCGGATCGCCTGATTGATTGTCTCCAAATGTTGCCGCGAAGCCACTTCCGGCACCACGCCGCCATACTGCTGGTGGACTGGAATTTGGGACGCGATGACGCTGAAGATAACTTCACGATTGTTAACAATCGCCACGGCGGTTTCATCGCAACTTGTTTCTATCGCTAGCACCGTCGCCATTACAAGCTTTTCCTGGACTAGAGGGGGACTTTGAGAAACTTTAACTTTTATTAGCTCGAACTTTACTGGGATTCCCGGCAAGAGTATGATGGCTTCCTAGTTCAGCCATTTTGAATGTAACAAACGTTCTCGGCTTTTTCGACGAAAAATTTATTGTTTTGTAACACAAGGAAACAATCCATGCGACGATTGTTGGCTTTACTTGTAGCAGTCGGTCTCTGGTTTAGTTTTGCTCCCACGGCGTCTGCTCAAGAATCCGCAGTTCTAGTACCTTGCAAGGAATCCCCTGCTTTCCTGGAACGGGCACAAACCGCGCGCAACACGACGGCAGACCCAGAGTCGGGCAAGAAGCGCTTTGAGCGTTATTCTCAGGCGATGTGCGGCCCCGAAGGGTTGCCCCACCTGATCGTGGATGGTAGCTTAGACCGTGCAGGTGATTTTCTGATTCCCAGCATTCTGTTCCTTTACATCACCGGGTGGATTGGTTGGGTAGGTCGCTCTTATCTGCAAGCGATTAAGAAAGAAAAGAACCCCGAAGAAAAGGAAATCATCATCGATGTACCTTTGGCTATTTCCAAGATGCTGACAGGGTTTGCATGGCCTTTGGCAGCGGTTGGAGAACTGACCAGTGGCAAACTGACTGCTAAAGACAGCGAAATCCCCGTTTCGCCCCGCTAGTTTAGGTTGAGACTATCACCAGGAGGAAAATTTCATGAAAGATTTGCTGCGGTATCTTTCTTCAGCCCCTGTGTTGGCTGCTGCTTGGATGACCATTACGGCTGGAATTTTGATTGAATTTAATCGCTTTTTCCCAGATCTACTTTTCCACCCGATGCCATAAAAGTCATATGGATTTGAGATTGTTCTTAGTTAGGACTTCTCAGCTTCATAACTGATGAGGACAATCGCAAATCTGGGCATCCTGAGATTCAGTAACGGATGAAACTTGCGATCGCACCTAGAACAGAAGCGGGTAGCGATCGCAAGTTTCATCAATTTCACAGCACCCAGGCAAATCACCTTTGTGTCTATCAAAAATCGTTGGTTTGGCAACGAAAGATATACGTAGAAACCGGGTTTCTATGAAAAATCGTTGGTTTGGCAACGAAAAATATACGTAGAAACTTTGGTGATAAGCACGCCCTGGCGTAAGTCCTATTTCACAACCTGCGGGTGGTAAGCAGTAATAATTATCACTAAAGACATATTTACTAAGGATGAAGAAGTTGAGCGCTCGCCACGCTAGTTTGAGGAGAGAGGCGATTTTGAGAGGCTCGTTCAATGCAGCAAAAATATTTATTGAGGTATCTTTCGACTGTCCCCGTCTTAGCAACGGTTTGGCTGTCGCTACAAGCAGTTCTCTTGATTGTGTTTAACTATTATTTCCCAGACCTGCTTTTCCACCCAATGCCATAACAGGCATGACCTACCCCGTCCAAACTCGTTTGGGCGGGGTAATTAAATCATCTCTTGATATGTTTGTAAATAATTAAGTTTTTTAACGTCAATGGGAAAGCTGGTGGAAGAAGTGTACCTATCACTATAAAATAAAGCCAAAACCTGCACTAAATAGCAATTGTCAGCACCCCGCTCTAAAGAGGCGGGGCCTTTTAGCCTCAAATCTTTAGGTAGCTGACCAGCCTAAGTCCCGAAAACGGGGAAACGAAGTTATCGGTAAGCGTTCAAATTCCTACCAGGGAATACGTAGCCAGTTCCTTGCTCTAGAACTCAAGGGTTAAACAGTTTTACGAGGGGTAAGACAGTGCTTTTGAGATAGTACCGACCGATAACAATGGCCTTGGCTAACTTTACCCGAGTAATGGGTGAAATGGGGAAAACCATATCCCCAGGAGGGGCTACCATACCCCTCCACCCCCTTCCGGGGGTGGCATTTAAAAATGCCGTGTCACGTTTTATCCACCACTTAAAAGATGGTGGTTTCCACGTTCCCGTGAGGTTTTAGATGAGCGATCCAAGAAATCGAGAATTGGTTTACGCTGCTGGAGATCCCCAAACCGGAAATTTGGTAACACCGATTAATGGTTCGGGTTTTAGCAAGGCTTTCCTGGGTAACCTGCCTGCCTATCGCAAGGGTTTATCGCCCCTGCGTCGCGGTTTGGAAGTAGGCATGGCTCACGGGTATTGGCTGTTTGGGCCATTTGCCTATACGAGTCAATTCCGCCTTTCCAAAGTGGCAGATGTCGTGGGTTTAATTGAAGCCATTTTGTTGATTGTGATTGCGTCCTTAGCGATGTCGTTATACGCAAATAGCAATCCACCAAAACCTGTGGTAGTAGACCCGTTACCCGAAGCTCCCGCTTCATTCTCAACACAGGAAGGCTGGACTGATTTCTCCAGTGGTTTTCTCGTGGGCGGAATTGGCGGTGCAGCCTTCGCTTACGTACTTTGCTTAGCCTTCAAGTCTGGAGTGTTCCAAGCTTTCGGCAGTTTTGGTGCGTAAAATTCTTAGGGGTTGGTAACCGCTCCTAGAAACCGGGTTTCTGCGTATATCTGTTTTTCATAGAAACCCGGTTTCTTTGCGTAAGTCCTGCAACAGTTTTCCACCCCTAACTTGTGGAAAATATAGCCGCTTCAAGGCGGTCTAATGTTTTTTCCAAATCGTCATTGACAATCTGGATATCGAATTCATTGGCGGCAGCAATTTCTTCTTTAGCACGACGGAGACGACGCGCGATCGCTTCCTCGCTATCAGTCCCCCGACTGCGAATCCGCCGCTCTAATTCAGCTTCACTGGGCGGTAAAACAAAAATCCGCAAGGCGCTAGGAAAAGTTTGTTTAATTTGTCTTGCCCCTTCTAATTCTATTTCTAAAATCACCGATTGACCTTGAGCAATTTGTGCTTCTACAGCCTTTCTAGGCGTGCCGTAACAATTCCCGGCAAATTCAGCCCATTCTAATAATTCCCCATTTTTTATCATCTCCTGAAATTGCTCGCGGCTGGTGAAATAGTAATGCTGTCCGTAAATTTCTCCCGCACGAGGAGCGCGGGTAGTAGCAGATACAGAAAAGTATAATTCGGGGTGGCGTTGCAGGAGACTTCGCAACAAAGTTCCTTTCCCCACACCACTTGGTCCTGTTAAAACAATCAATCTACCTTGCATTTTTTGCATCGTTAATTCGTTATTTGTAGTTGCTGATCGATCCCCCCCAACCCCCCTTGGCAAGGGGGGCTTTTTGGTTGGGCCTCGATCCCCGCCAACCCCCCTTGGCAAGGGGGGCTTTTTGGTTGGGCCTCGATCCCGCCAACCCCCCTTGGCAAGGGGGGCTTTTTGGTTGGGCCTCGATCCCGCCAACCCCCCTTGGCAAGGGGGGCTTTTTGGTTGGGCCTCGATCCCGCCAACCCCCCTTGGCAAGGGGGGCTTTTTGGTTCCCAGGTTGAACCTGGGAACGAGACAAGGAGGCTCTGCCTCCAAATAGTTAAGAACCTGATGGTTGGTCAGGCATGAGACACTTATCAGAATCGCAACCTGCTGGACCTGCTTCTGCCATTTCACCTAAGTCATAGCGACTCAATGCGGCAAAAAAATCATCGGTTTTGCGGCGATTTTTTACTTCTCGCGTTAACTGTTCGTAGGTTTGTTTGTCGATGGGTTCAAACGGCAAACGCGGGAAGGTTTGGAGATCGTCAAACCGTGCCAGAAGTGCGGCTGAAATATAGCCTTGATCGTCCTTGATTGCTTCGTAGATTCGACCACCTAAAGCCTCTATTTCGTTTTCTCTTAGCTCTATAGTCGCAGAAGTGTTGTGTCGAGTATAGAATTTTTCGACTTGCATGTAAAAGTCCATTTGTGCCAAGGCTGAAAACTTGCTAATCTCAATTTCATCGGCACCCGGTAAATCAGCCCAAGGTACAGAAACCGGAATTTCCACCAGCCATTCTGTGCATCTTGGATCGAACGGATCGTTTAACAGATTGCCGTTTTCATCTTTATCAGATTGAGAGGGAACGACGTTATATCCGTATTCAATGCAAGCGAGTGCTACGGGGTCATTTTTCCGGAAAGTGACGCGACGAATAAAACGCTGTGCTTTGGGTGGGTGCCATCCGGGCGAAGCACCTGTGAGGAGGGATTTTGTACCACTTGGTTGCACGGTTGTACAGCGATTGGGGCGTTTTAGGTTATGGCGATCGCAATAATCCCACACCACCCGATGCACGATATCTTGCCAACGGGTGAGATATTCTTCTTCCCGCCGTTTAAATTCTAATCCCTGTTCGGTTGCGGGACGACCTTCTTCCCACCACCGCAACCAATCTACCCCAAAAGCCTTGACAAAAAAGTCAAATAACCCTGTAAAAGAAACGCCAACAATCGGGTCTAATTCGCGACTGTATTGGTAGCGAGGCTCAACAAATTTATGATTGAGCAAAACGGCTACAGATAATGCTCCTGCTGCGAATGCTTTCTCTTGTTCTTGATAATTGTTGGGTTCAATTTGATTGAGATGTACCTCAGAAAGATTGCAGTTTCCAGTTAGGGTATTGCCGAAAACTCCCTTATGAAACTCTGGTTCGTTAAAGCAGTAAGTGTCGTGAATTCCGGGTAATTCTTCAACACTTCTGACAACTTGCCATTGACCTTTGTGCTTAGCCTCCGTTCCTTTGCTAACATCCAAACCCTGGCAAGGGCTCTCAGCACAGTCAGTAATTTGCAAGTAATACAAATCCCGATTTCTGACACCATAGTTAGTAATTGACCCTTGGCGATCGCAAAGATTCAGCGATGAACGGATACCGCATTTTGTCAGCAGTAACTGAATTCTGTAAGCGCGATCGTAGTCAGAGATGTAAATCCTGATGCCGTTGCTCTTCGTATTTGAGCCGTCTGTATCGGCTAAACCCGCGATAAAATGCAAAATTGCTTGACGATTCCAGCTAGCGATTGCATTCAGGGTTTCTGGATTTGTTTTTAAGCTTTTGACAAACTCTCCGGAGAAACCTAAGTCGGTTACATCTGTAGAAGTGGGTAAATAGCCATAAGTTCTTTCAGGAGATTTGTTTCCCACTACAGATAAAGCTGCCTTGTTTTCATAAAGGCGAATTTTGGCATTATCATTTTGGTCTGTCGTCCCATCTGCTACCGCTACTCCCAGAGTGTAAGCGTAACTTGCAGCGACATTTAAGCCATCCTCATATTCAATCGTGAATGGTTCTGTGTGAATAGCATATTGGCTCGTATCCATCAAGTCTTTGGTTTGAACTTCTTTGTAAACTTTACCAAAGGTATCCTTGACAAAAAACCGATGATATTCTGTGGCATCCAGATAAGAACCATCGCCAAACCTGACGCGATAGAGTTTGCGTCCGCTCCCCGTCTTAAAGGGCGTTACTTTACTCCATCGTTTCCCATTCCAAATTTCAATTTCAGTTCCTACAACCTCCTTAATTTTATGCATTCCGTCTCTGGTAATTAGCAGCGTATTGCCACTTACGCAATGAAAGTTAGAGCCAATAATTTCCAGTTTTGTTACCCTAGAGGCTTTTTATCCTCTAGTTCTACAGGTTCTTATTTTCCCTGTAGCTCGGCGTACATTTTCACTTGCTATCTGCAAATGCCCCACACTCTTGCCAGGATTTTATTCTTCTGAAAAGAAGGTTCACCTAGTACGCTCTACGGTGTCAAAGACTTTTTAATTTCTTTGATTACCTCGGTATTAGCATCTCAGCTTTCACCGATTTTGCGGGGTTTTTAACGTGAGGCAAAATTACCTACCACACGGGTTTAAACCATAGCGCTGTAAGCGATGTTCTAGTTCGCTTGCAGGCATTTGAGGAAAATGCTCTTGCAGCCATTTCTGACCGTTGCCAAGGGCATAAGCTTTGATAAAATCAGCTTTAACTTCAGGGTTGCTAAAAATGTCGCTATTTGCTCTAGCAATAGCTTCACCAGCCCATTGAATAGCTCCCTCGCCGCTGTAATATTGCAAACGAACAGCATCTATACATTCTTCTAGGGTTGGCTTGTGGTGAAAAACGCGAGAGTGATTTGCCATGCGAAGTGCATCTCGTTCTGGATCGATTCTCCAGTTGCCCAAATCATCCTGTTGCCAGAGGTTTGCCTTCGCATTTGCAAACAATTCATCATCGCTCAATCCTTGCCTAATGCCAGCTGACCGGCGAACATTTCCGGCAACGACAACTACGGCTGCTTCATCAATTAACAAACAGCATTCAACTGAATTTAATTGCCGTCCGATGGCTTTATTTAAAATAGCCGCGCACCGCCCATAAAGTTCTGACAACTTGACCGGATTTGCTACCCCACCAAAGCCTTTGAGTGCTTCTCCCGCTGGACGAACATCGCTCAAATCGATGATGACTTGAACTTCTTCTGTAAACCGTTCATCTGTGGATAATTCCAGGAGGGTTTGATAAGATTTGACCCAACCTTGCCGACTGTCTCCTACCTGGATATAGACTTGATTTCCTGCAATCTTGACTTCGGTTTCTTCCCGACGTAATTCTGGTGCAGTCGAGCCAATTTCACCCTGTAAGATGACATTCAGATGATTGCGAATAGCTGGCAGTTGATTGATATATTTAGGTTCTAGAACCGCTCCTGTACCGCAGCCCATCATTGCCAGATCCATCATCAAGCCAAAGGCACGCCAATCGACGACATTGGTACTGGTGCAGTTATAGCCACCGGAGAAATTTTCGGGTTTTTCGATCCAGTCTGTATTACCCTAAGCCACATTGTCGCCAACGTGACTCGGCTTCAGAACCGTGCGTGATACTTTCGCATCACACGGCTCCTCAATGATTTGGCTCTTGTCATGAGTACCGTCTCGTTTGGTTTTGATGTCGTGGCAGTGCCTA
>NZ_JBHFNP010000245.1:0-5378 GCF_041929235.1 Microseira sp. BLCC-F43 | reverse complement strand
CCCCCCTTAACAAGGGAGGGAACTGGAACTCCCCCCTTAACAAGGGAGGGAACTGGAACTCCCCCCTTAACAAGGGAGGGAACTGGAACTCCCCCCTTAACAAGGGAGGGAACTGGAACTCCCCCCTTAACAAGGGGGGTTGGGGGGGATCTTCCAGCAGAAGGCAGTATCGGCTTATTTTCTCCTGGACGAGATGAGCTGATTCCCGATTCGTTTGGGGAAGCGGGGGAGACGGTGACCAAAGCAGTCAGCCGTTTAGAGGCCAAACTCAAATCTTTACTGGCAGTCCGAATTGTCAAGATGACCCTGAATGCCAACTCATCCCGGTTGAAAGTGACCGCCGCAATGCACCCAGAGGGTCAGAATCAGTTGATTGCTCAGGCGTTCACCCCTCGTAGCGGTATCAGTCAAGACCGAGGCGCAACCCTTTCCCACAAGTTACCGCTGGGGACGCCGATTCAGTTCCAGGTGACGAACCAGGAAACTCGCCCTCTCTATCTCAGCATTCTATTAGTTGATCCCACGGGAGGACTCACCGTTCTGTTTCCCAATCAGTGGCGGCAGTCGGAGGAGGCGACACGATTGGCAGCGGGGCAAACTCTACAGATTCCCAACACAAATCAAGATGAGTTTGAGTTGGTCGCGCAGGCCAAAGGAATTGGGGAGATGCTGATTATTGCCAGCATTTCGCCGCTCAAGAAAGCCTTGTTGACGTTGCAATCTTTGGCACAGGAGTTGCAACAATCTCGCGGTCCCGTGGTTTTGGGTCGCGGTTCGCGGAGTGCTGAAGATGTGATAGGCGATTTGTTGAGCGACCTGAGTAGCGATCGCAGTGGCAACGGCCCCGTTGTAGGAGTCAGGTACAAGGTTCGCGCTGCTGAAATGGCAGCACTATCCATCGCGTTTGAAGTAGTTTAGATCGTCATAAATTAGCGTTTTTTATGCCAATCAACAGTCTATAAATTAACTCCATTTTACCATTTGGAGGCAGATATGCAACTTCCACCAACTGGACTAATTGCCCTCATTACTATCTTCGCTACCCTGAAAATTAGTGATTGTCAATCAATTCAAAATCCCCAATTTAAACTTCAAAATTTCTCGGTGTTAGTTCAAGCCCAGGATACTAGAAAAGCTGAAGCAGATAGGCTGTTTCAGCAAGGGATTGAGCATCTGAATTCCGGTCAAGCTGAGGCAGCTTTGCAGTCTTTGCAACAAGCGCTGAATATTTATCGGGAAATCAAAGACCGTCAGGGAGAGGGGAAAACTCTGAGAAATCTAGGCACTGCTTACCTTTTGCTAGGAAACTCTAACAAAGCTATTGAGTCCTATCAACAGAGTTTGGCGATCGCCCAGTCAATCCGCAACCGTAAATTAGAGTGGGAAGCTCTGTATTTTCTGGGAAAAGCTTACTTTGTCCTGGGAGATTACGCCAAAGCTATTGAGTCCTATCAACAGGTTTGGACGATCGCACGAGAACTCAAAGACCAAGCACTGGAACTCCAAATTATGATGGAGCTGGGATTTACTTACAACTTCCTGGGAAACACCGCCAAAGCGATTGATGTCTATCAACAGAATTTGATAATTGCGCGGCAACTAAAAAACCATCAGGCAGAGGGGTATACTCTGCTCAATCTGGGCATGATTTACAAACAATTAGAAGATCATACCAAAGCGATTGAATATTTCGAGCAAAGTTTGGCGATCGCGCGGTCAATTAACAACCGTCTCCTAGAGGGACAGGCGCTGGGAAATCTAGGTGATGCTTATCTGGTCATCGGACAACCTGCCAAAGCGATTGAGTTCTATCAGCAGAGCTTGAGCATAGCGCGCGAACTCAAAAACACCGAATTCAAAGAGATGGCTTTGAAGTTAGAAGAGATCGCTCTGGGAGCTGTGAGAATCGCTTATAATTTACTCGGAGACTTTGCCAAATTGAGCGAGTCACTCCAGCAGGAATTGAGACTAGCGCAGGAACTTAAAGACCCCCAGAGAGAGGGTACAGCGCTGAGGGAGCTTGGGACTATTTATCAAGGAATAGACGATTATACAAAAGCGATTGAATACTTCGAGAAGAGTTTGGCGATCGCGCAACAATTTAATGATATAGTCCTGAAGGTACAGGCTCTAGAAAGCCTAGCAGACACTTACTTAACCTTGGGAGACTTTGACAAAGCTCTTGATTATAGTCAACAGAGTTTAGCAACTGTACAAGCCTTCAACAATAGCCAGAGACAAGAACAAAATATTTCTAGTCAACAGAAACAAAAGATTAACTACTTGCGCCGGAAAGAACTACAGGCTTTGGGAAGGTTAGGGGCTACTTATCTTTTTGGAATCGGAGACTATAGCAAAGCGCTCGATTACTTCCAGCAAGGTTTAGTATTGGCAAGGAAATTCAACTTGCCTTCTGAAGAGGCTAACGCTCTATCGAATTTGGGAATTGCCAACTCTGTTCAGGGAGACTATAGCCAAGCAATCCCCTACTACGAGCAGTCTTTAGCACTGGTTCGGCAAGACAAACGACCTCAGTTTGAGTCGATCAATCGCCAGATAGAGGGAATAGAACTAAGATTTTTGGCAAGAGCTTATGCGGTTAAGGGAGAACAGGATAAAGCGATTGATTACGCTCAACAAAGTGTAGCGATCGCGCAGAAAAGCGAAAGCCTGTTCGATCGCGCAACTGCTAAAGAAGAACTAGGCTATGTTCTCTTTCTAGCTGGCAATCTTCCGGAAGCAGAAAAAGCTTTGCGCGAGACTATTGCCGGTTATGAATCTATTAGAGCCGGATTGGGCGAACAATATACCTACAAGGTGTCGATTTTTGACATCCAATCTGAAGCTTACAGGTTGCTCGAACAAGTCCTGATTGCCCAAAACAAAACTGATGCCGCTCTAGAAATTGCCGAGCGGGGGAGGGGACGTGCCTTAGTGGAATTACTGACGAAGCGGCTATCTCCCCAGCCCGACGCTCAATCCTCCATTAACCCCCCTACAATTGAGCAAATTAAACGCATTGCCAAGGAAGAAAATGCTACTCTCGTTGAGTATTCAATTACTTACGATCCGACTCAATTTATTCTTCCTGGTAAATTCAAAGCCGTCAACCAAAATCCAAAATCAGAACTCTATATTTGGGTCATCAAACCCACAGGTGAAGTGGCGTTTCGTCGGAGCAATCTCAAACCCCTATGGCAGCAACAAAATACCTCTTTAGAAGCGCTTGTTTTTAGCAGTCGCGAATCCATCGGTGTCAGGAGTCTCCCCCTTCTTGGCTGGCGTCCCAGACCAGAAGCGAGACAGTCGCCAGCAAGTCTTACCGAAAGATTACAACAACTCCATAAATTCCTGATTGAACCGATTGCTGACTTGTTGCCCAATGACCCCAACGCGAGAGTCATCTTTATCCCGCAAGGTGAGCTGTTCCTGGTTCCCTTCCCCGCCCTCCAAGATCGACCAGGCAAATACTTAATTGAAAAACATACCATTCTGACAGCTCCCGCGATTGAGGTACTCCAACTAACGCAGCAGCAACGGGAAAAAGTTCGCCAAGCAGCTCTCAAAGATGCGCTTGTTGTGGGAAATCCTACCATGCCCAAATTTGGTCAGCCGCCACAACCCCTAGATCCTCTCCCCAATGCGGAAAAGGAAGCGCTGGCGATCGCTCCTCTCCTTTCCACCAAACCCCTGCTCGGCAAAGACGCCACCAAAGCAGACATTGTGCAGAAAATGCCTTCGGCGCGAATCATTCATCTAGCAACACATGGGTTACTCGATGATATTCGGGGATTGGGGAGCGCGATCGCTCTAGCTCCATCTAGTAACGATAACGGCTTACTCACCGCTGAAGAAATCCTCGATTTAAAACTTGCCGCCGAATTAGTAGTCCTGAGTGCTTGCGACACTGGCAGAGGCAGAATTACTGGCGATGGCGTGATTGGATTGTCTCGCTCCCTCATTTCAGCGGGTGTACCCAGTGTCATTGTGTCGCTCTGGTCAGTGCCAGACGCCCCTACAGCAGCCTTGATGACCGAATTTTATCAAAATCTGCAAAAGCACCCCAATAAGGCTCAGGCACTGCGGCAGGCCATGCTGACGAGCAAGCAACAACACCCGAATCCCAAAGATTGGGCGGCGTTTACGCTGATTGGCGAAGCCGAATAGAGTCAGATAAGACCCGAACAGAGTAAATCTGTGAAGGCGGGTGCATTGAAGCAGAAACCGCGCCGAAGTGAGGTTTAGGAATCGCCGCACTTCTAGGGCGGCGAGGATGTCAAAGAAAGATAAACCACCGAACGGGGAAACTGACTTTTTAATGCTGGTATAACCGGGCAAGGTGGTTGTTCCTGTAAATTCTCCGGTTTACTCCAAGTGAAAGGCGCTTTTTGTGCCGCTGACATCCATAACAAACGCTTTGCCCTGGTCATGGCAACGTAAAGCAGGCGAAATTCTTCTGCTGTTTTCAAATATCCCGCTTGTTCCCAAGCTTGAGCAACTTCTGGCAAGGGATATTGCCCGTGCAAACTGGCGCGAATTTGCGCCCGCGCTACTTCTGCTAAGGTAAAATCTCCTAAAAATTGAGTCGGTGTCGGTACTCTTAAATTACCCGGAATCATTGAAGCGTGTAAAAACGGAATAAACACATAATCCCAGTCCAAACCTTTGGCTTTGTGCATGGTAATAATTGTCAATCTACCTGCTTGGGTATATTGACTTTCATTCCCTTCTGCATCTACGGGTTCAAACTTTTCTGAACTGACAATTTCGCTCAAGGCATTAATCGTTGCTGACATGGAACGATTATCGCTAGTTGCCCGCGAAATTCGGTCGGCTAATTTATCAGCGGTGGCGAGTTCGGTTTGGTCGTAATTCAAGGATAAAGCGAGGAAAGAAATTAGCTGATATTGAGGTAATTCCATTCTGGCGCGCAGCAAACTGCAACAGAAACGACGCGCTTTTAATACCGATTCTCTTTGGGGTGGATCTAAAGGGCCGGGATATAAGAATTGTTCTGGTAAACTAGCGAGAGCGTTGAGGTCTTGTTGGTCAATTAATTTGCGTTTGACCAGTACTTCTAAGGCAGATTTGAGGTAATCGGGAGAGTGGGGACGGTCGAGAAATTGCAGGATGCTGAGTATTTCTGCGGGGACGTGGGAGTGGCGATCGCTTTCTGCTACTTCATATATTGCCAGTCGATTTCCATACAATTGTCGCAATTGTTGCGCCACAAATCTCCCTTGGTCATTCGTCCGCACCAACACCGCCGCCGACCGACGATCCCCCCCCAGCCCCCCCTTACCAAGGGGGGGTTTTGCTTGATCAAGCCTCCTCTTACCAAGAAGGGGTGGTGCTTGATCAAGCCCCCCCTTGGTAAG
>NZ_JBHFNP010000244.1:0-3730 GCF_041929235.1 Microseira sp. BLCC-F43 | reverse complement strand
CATGAGTGCAATGCACCAAACAGACCATTTCGGGCTATCGTCTTTTAACTAGATGTCCCACCACGGGGAGTCTCACCCACCTTTAAGGTCTTTGTGGCAAGCTTAATTGTACCTGAAGTCCACAAAATGTAAAGCCGTGCTAGAAGCACGGGGTTTCTACCCAATTTTTCTGATCAGCGCACCCGCTACGATCTCGCCTCTAATCGGATTTTTTTCCATTCCCATAGCCAAGGCCATGGTACAGCGTGCTGGAAGCTGCTGGCGCCGATTTGAACTGACAGATGGCTCTGGTGGCGAGAGCGTAAGCGGCGACGGATGACTATCGCCCTTTTCGGCGATTAAGGCGGATATTTTAGCGTTTTACCCCATATTATGCAGATTGCACGCGCAAGCTTCTTGTTTTCGCTTGTGCTGGCTTTACCTGCAGTTGCTGCCAAAGGTGCTTTGACGCGAGCGCGACGCCTAAGCATCGTGGAAAAATTGGACAACAGTGGAAAATGCCTACATATATCATCAGTTAAGAGCAGGTTTTTGATTGGCACCTGCTCTCACCAACTCCCATTTCTGGGGTAAAGTTTTCCTCGCTAATATTAAGAGGGCTTTTGAGGCTAGAAGCACTGACTTAAGCAAATAGGTCTGTTTAACTTCTAACGACAGAGAGCTTCTCGGTCCGAAAGCACCTAGAGGTATCATGACCGTCTTAACGTAGTCCATATAGGACTTAGCTGAGGCTATCTATAGGGTGAATGTGCTAGTTGTCTAGTTTTGTCCACTGTTTGGTTGATAGCTTCCCTGGTATTTTGAGCGCCAAAGGTTAGAGGTATTTTTCTAAGGTATTAGCCAGGGTAGTTTTAGGAACTGCACCGACTACCATATCAACCCGCTGACCTCCTTTAAAAATCATCAGCGTGGGGATGCTGCGGATGCCATATTGGCTGGCGACGTTGGGATTTTCATCGGTGTTAAGTTTGACTACCTTCACCTGATTTTCGTACTGCGCTGCGATTTCATCCACAACGGGGGCAACCATCCGGCAGGGACCGCACCAGGGAGCCCAAAAATCGACTAATACCGGAACATCACTTTCAAGTACTTCTTGCTTAAACGTAGCGTCTGTAACTTGTGCGGCTGCTGACATGCCTACAATTCCTTGCCTAGTATTGTCTTTATTTACATCGGAATTCTATCATAACCACAATAGGTGATTTTGCTTTTTCAGCTTTATGCAGCCATACTTAATTTTCGGTGGGGTTCTGGGGGAGGCTATAAGTCCCATGCCTACCCGACTCTGAGGCGTGCGGATACATCGACATCACCCAGGCTAATCAGCGATCCTCGATGGGGTGTTGATTAGCAACAGATGCGTTGGGTAAAGTATCAATCCAATCCTCAACCAATTGAGTAATTGTTTTCTCTCTCGACTCTGCATATTGCCGCAGTTTGTCTAACCGTTTTGCTGATAGCCTAATATGAAGATTTTTGTCTTTCATTGTCTTTGTGTTGTCGATGCGAACACATCTAGTTTAGCATCAAAATGGTTGATCGCCCACCCGACTGACTAAGAGGCCACCCAATGGGTATAAAGTATGTACAAGGGCTCCAGATCGGGGAAGACGTGAGGATGCTTCCTCGTTAGCCATTGCTGTAAACCCAAGGTAAGCGTGGCGAAACAGAAATGCAAAACTGCCTGCGGAAGGCGGGCGGCTGCCTGTGGACGCTGCGATCGACGATCATCGGGCCGGTGTCCCGAATACCTTGAGTGTATTCCCAACGTGGCGACGGCGGCTCGAACGGTGCCCAAAAGACGAATAAGACCGTCCTTGAGTTGAGTTGTTGTCGGAAGCCCCGACTTCAGCGAAGCAAGTCGGGGTACTTCACCCACCTATGCTGTGTAAGTCCAGATTGTAGTAATACAACGAGGCAAAGGCAAATCAGACGCTTTCGCCAACACTTACCCGAAGGGAAGTTTTGCTACTTCACTTTCTCTTAATTGCGGTAACAAGGCTGCACCCGCCCAATAAGGAACCGCCCGAACAGTAGTCCGGGCGGAGTGTGGTGTGAGGAGTGAACGGAAACATGCGTCTCCGCTATATCTATTGTATGCGACAGCAACAGATTTGAGGGCGGTTACCCGACCCCGGTTGGAAATTTTCTCAATTGACCGAAATAGGGGCATGGGGGCTGCCCCTATCTGCCTACTTGCCCATGCCCAATTGCTGGGCTTTTTGATAAACTTTGCCTTCGGTCAACAGGGAGGGGGCAATTACCACTTCAACTTGCTGCATTTCCTTGAGATCCTTAGCGCCTAGAGTCCCCATGCTGGTTTTTAAGGCTCCCAGAAAATTGTGAGTACCATCGTCGAGTTGGGCTGGCCCGCGCAGGATTTGCTCTAAACTGCCCGTAGTACCGACGCGAATGCGAGTACCGCGAGGCAGGACGGGACTAGGCGTTGCCATTCCCCAGTGATAACCGCGTCCGGGGGCTTCTTTGGCTCTGGCAAAAGGAGAGCCGATCATCACGCCATCGGCACCGCAGGCGATGCACTTGCAGATATCGCCGCCGGTGACCAGACCGCCATCGGCAATCACGGGGACGTAGTTGCCGCTTTGTTTAAAGTAATCATCCCGCGCGGCGGCACAGTCGGCAACGGCTGTGACTTGGGGGATACCGACCCCCAGCACGCCTCTAGACGTACAAGCAGCACCAGGGCCAATCCCGACCAGCACCCCGGAGGCTCCAGTTTTCATTAGGTTCAAAGCGACTTCGTAGGTGACGCAATTGCCTAAAATCACCGGCATAGGCATTTCGGCGCAAAACTGAGCCAGATCCAAAGGCGTTACCGACTCAGGCGAGAGGTGAGCCGTTGATACTACAGTTGCCTGCACAAAAAATAAATCTGCACCAGCTTTCGCCACGACCGAACCATACTTAGTCGCCCCGACGGGAGTGGCGCTGACCGCTGCAATACCTCCTTGACTTTTAATTTCTTTTATGCGTTGCTCGATTAATTCCAGCTTGATTGGCTCGGCATAGAGTTCTTGCATCAGCGGTACAAACTCTGTGGTTCCAACCTGAGCAATGCGGTCTAAAATCGGTTCGGGGTCGGCATAACGAGTTTGGATGCCCTCTAAGTTGAGGACGCCCAACGCCCCTAACTGGGATAGGAGGACTGCCATGCGGACATCCACCACCCCGTCCATAGCACTAGCAATAATCGGGATCTCCCGATCGATGCCACCAATGCGCCAGCGAGTATCTGCCAAACTGGGATCTAGCGTCCTAGTCCCTGGGACTAGCGCAATCTCGTCGATACCATAGGCTCGGCGAGCCGTCTTCCCTCGCCCAATTTCAATGTCCACGCTCGTACTCGTTCCCAAGACTGACTGTTTAAGCTAGGGTATCAAATTGCGGGGGGGATTGGTTTAGCTTGATAGCCGAAAAGCCTCACGTTCCGATAGGGTCAGCGTGAGATAAAAGGCGCGGCGCAGGAGGAGTCTCACCGCAAGCGGGTGAGCGACTCTTCGCCTATTGGTCATGCCCTTGCGGCGAAAAATATGTTTGAGTGAATAGAGTTAAGTCTAACAATGCCTTGACACTCCTCTGCCTGAAGGCGAGAGGATTCTTTAAAAAGGAGATATCCACCGTTGGACATTGCTCGAACCACAACTCCCAAGACCGTAGTTACTCGAATCTCGCCTGTTGTGCGAGGGCGACGGTTCGCCAATTGCGA
>NZ_JBHFNP010000243.1:0-47408 GCF_041929235.1 Microseira sp. BLCC-F43 | reverse complement strand
ATTACCAATTACCAATTACCAATTACCAATGTCACAACTATTCACTAGCAACTTGCGTTACTATCCTTTCCTTTCCAGACATGATACATTTTTCCCCTCTCCCAGAGGAGATAGATTGGATTGAACTATTTAAGTTTGCCCATTGATTTACTAAGATTTAGCATCAGCATTGAGAAATTCCAGATAGGCGTTGCTCAATTCCTTTACCGCCAACTCGTAAAATTGCTTTCCATGTTCCGGCGTTGCTAAGGCTGGATTTGAACCCATACGCCCATCAGGATAGCGACGGCGGAAGTCAGCTGCTCCATATATTTTATGCTCAGCGGATACTGGATCGGCAAGTGGTGCTTGTTTGATCGCTTCCGGATACAGGTATTGGGTGAGAGCAACTTCGCTGGGAGTGGCGTGGGAGCCTTCTTGGTTGCCGTATAATTCTTTCGCTAATTTGTATACAGATCCGCACATAAACCAGTTGCCCACTTGGCACTGCACTTGGGAGGCATTGGCTATATTTAAATCTGCCAAATGAGCGTATGTTTCTGCAAAAGCCGCCTTGAGGGTGGCTATGTTGCCGCCGTGACCGTTTATAAAGAAAAATTTAATAAATCCCGCTTTAGCCAAACAGGTGATATAATCTCGAATCAGTTGAATTAGGGTGGTGGGGCGCAGGCTAATCGTGCCGGGAAAAGCAGTGTGGTGCAGTGCCATGCCGACGTTGATTGTGGGGCAGACGATCGCATTGATGGCTTCGCCGACACCCTTGGCGATCGCTTCGGCACAAATCGCATCGGTACCAATTAATCCTGTCGGGCCGTGTTGCTCAGTCGAACCAATCGGGAGAATAATACCCCTAGACCGATTGAGATAGGCTTCGACTTCAGGCCAGGTACACAAATGTAACAGCATATCGAGTTCCCATAACTTTCATGGAATTTTAACGCGACTAATCTCCAGCACGGTTATTTTTGGGCCATCGTCGAGTTATCTTGTTGGTGGCGATAGATACATAGCGAGCCATCATGTTTTCCCTGGAATCACCCCAAAAACCTCCCAAAGCAGAAATTGGGATTGCTAGCCGTATTCTCGTGGTAGAGGATGAAGAACTCATCCGGGAAATGCTGGTGATGGCGCTGGAGGAGGAAGGTTACGAAGTCGTCGCCGTTAACGACGGACAAGCGGCTTTATCCTTTTTACACGAACCCGAACCGAGCGCGGGACAATATCCCTTTGATTTGTTGATTTTGGACTTGATGCTGCCCCAAATCAACGGCTTAGACATCTGCCGCTTGCTGCGCCATCAAGGCAATCCAATCCCAATTTTGATTTTAAGCGCCAAAGGCAGCGAAACAGACCGGGTATTGGGCTTGGAAGTCGGTGCTGATGACTATCTCACCAAACCCTTCAGCATGAGGGAATTAATTGCCCGCACCCGCGCCTTGCTGCGCCGCCAACGCTTGTTAGAAAGCAACAAAGCTGCCTCCCCACCCCAGCCACAAGTATTGCAGTATAAAGAAATTACCCTCTATCCCCTAGAATGTCGCGCCCTGGTTCGAGGCGAGGAAGTCAGTTTAGCGCCTAAAGAATTCCGCCTGTTGGAATTATTTATGAGTTATCCCCGTCGAGTGTGGACGCGGGATCAACTTCTCGATCAAATTTGGGGATCGGATTTTGTCGGGGATAGCAAAACCGTAGATGTCCACATTCGCTGGATGCGTGAGAAAATCGAGCGCGACCCTTCTCACCCAGAATATATCGTGACGATTCGAGGGTTTGGTTACAGGTTTGGCTAATGGCTGATGGCTAATGGCTATTGGCATTTTTACAATTAGCTATTAGCAAAATTGCAATTAGCATGACCATCTTGGCATTTTTTTTGGGGCTAGCCATAGGGATTGGGATTTGGCTGTATTGGCGAGCTTGGTTTTACAAGCAGGTAGGGCAATTGCTGCGATCGCTTCCTGCGGGTGCCTCTAACATCTCTTTACCCCCCATTTCTCGCCTGCGTTATGGGATTTCCCTCGCTAACCGCCAACAGCAAGACTTAGAAACCGAAATAATTTCCTGGAAGCAAATTCTCCAAGCAGTACCGCTGGGTTATCTCGTGGTAGATGAAGAAAACCAGCTGCTTTGGTGCAACGAGCAAGCGCAGCAACTTTTGCACCTTCACCGCTGGGAACCGGGACAAGTTCGCCTGCTATTGGAGTTAGTCAGATCTTACGAAATCGACCAGCTGATCGAGCAAACCCGTCAGCAGCAGCAACCCCAGACACAAGAGTGGGCATTCCACCCATCATACCGGGATGCCGAAGCCATTGGCAGGAGCGCATCGATCGCTTTACGAGCGTCGAGTTTTCCTTTACCGGATGGGCGAGTCGGCGTTTTTTTGGAAAACCGACAAGCGTTGGTGGAACTTTCAGCAGCACGCGATCGCTCTTTTTCCGATCTCGCTCACGAACTCAGAACCCCCTTAACTTCGATTCGTTTAGTAGCAGAAACTTTAGAAACCCGTTTAAATCCACCTTTACTCCGTTTAGTCCAGCGGATGCTACCGGAAATCAACCGCCTGATTAACCTCGTACAAGATTGGCTAGAACTCAGTCAACTCGAAATCGATCCCAGCAGCAAACTCAACCGCAAAAGCTTAGAACTCAAGTCTTTAATTTATTCCGTCTGGCAGACTCTCGAACCCCTTGCCCGTTCCAAACAACTGGGTTTAGACTATTCTGGCCCCGATGCTGTCTGGATCGAAGCCGATGAGTCGCGCCTGTATCGGGTTTTCCTCAACATCCTCGATAACAGCATTAAGTACAGTCCCAACCAAGGAATCATTCGTACCGAAATAAATCTCCTCCCTAAGATAGATGATCTTTTTGGGCGAGTGCAAATTAACATAATAGATTCTGGCCCTGGATTTCCAGAAACAGATTTACCCCATGTTTTTGAGCGACTTTTCCGAGGTGACCCATCCCGGACAAGACAGTCCTCAGATGGTATGAAAGAGAGGATGCACGGCAGCAAAGACGACGCTAGTATTGCTACTAAAACTGGTAGTGGCTTGGGTCTGGCGATCGTTAGGCAAATCGTTCTGGCTCATGGCGGTTCTGTTACAGCTAGTAACCATCCCAATACAGGTGGCGCTTTGCTGAAAATAGAATTACCTTATTGCTAATAGTCGGCGATCGCTAGGGGCGGGTTTGACGAACCATTTATGGCAATAATTAACAATTGTTATAAACTCGCCCTCGTCAGCTGACAACTTAAAATTAACCCGTACCGCAGTCTCATGGTTTTCCCGCAAACTCAGGTGAACTCTTCCCAACCATATCCCGAACGCATCCAATTTGAGCGACGACTGAGGCGCTTAGAACGGGATGTGTTGCGGATGGGAGCTTTGGTCGAACAGTCGTTTCGCCTCAGTCACCAGTCTTTGTTTGACCGCAACCTGACTGCGGCACAAACGATTCCCGTACTCGACAAACAGATCGACCAGTTATATCGCCAAATCGAATTAGACTGCGCCACCCTGATGACGCTACAAGCACCCGTTGCTAAGGATATGCGGCTATTGAGCGCCTACATGCAACTGGTGCGAGATTTAGAGCGCATTGGGGATTATGCCAAAGATTTAGCCGAAATTGCCATTAAACTCTTTCCTTATCCCCCATCGCCTTACCTGCCCGAAATAGCGGTCATGTCCCATCAGGCCCAAGCCATGTTAGCAATGAGCTTGGTCGCTTTGGCCGATTTAGATGAGGTAGCCGGACGGCAGCTGAAGCAGGAGGATGACACCGTAGACACCGCCTACGAAACACTTTACCAGCACCTCGCCGGACAGCGCGATATCAAAGGGGTAGTCGAACCAATTCTGTTGTTGGGATTGATCATTCGTTACCTGGAACGCATGGCTGACCATGCTACCAATATCGGTCAGCGCGTTGCTTATATCGTTACCGGACATCGAGGGTAAGTGCGTTCGCGCAGCTAGCCCTTGGCATATCGCCCATTACCAATTACCAATTACCAATTACCAATTACCCAATCCCCTTAACCTTTAGATTACCAAAACCTTAACTTGCTCCTAAACTTGCAGCAGTAATATCGAGTAGGCGATAGTAGCTCTTAACTTAGGCTAAACTAGCCTAGTTTCGGAATGGTCATACCGATATGAAGCTAAAACGTCGAGAATTACTGCTATTTTTGGGAGTCGGTGCCGCTACAGTAGCTGCTGGCACTTTTCTCGCAACTAGGAAAAATTTATTCATTGGCAAGGGTTTAAGCTTCCAGCCAGTTAAAGGCGCAATGCCTTTAGATATTTATGAAATTCCCCCCGCGCAACAAATACGGGAATACAGTACCTACGAGGTAATCGATGACTTGGTGCTGCCAGAAGGCTACACCTACGATATCGTTGCCGCTTGGGGCGATAAAATCGGGGATTCTCGCTTTGGCTACAATAACGATTATTTATCCTTCATCGAAACGGGAAAAGATGAAGGTTATCTAACGATTAATTTTGAATACATCAGTGCCATTCCCTGGATGCAAACTTACCAGCAGGTGACGGGTAAATCTCTGCCGTTTGCGGAAGTCCAGGCGGCGGTTAAAAAAGCTGGAAAGGCGGGAATTAATGCCTTTGGCTTGCCTAAAGAAGAAGAGGCACTCAAAGCAAAAATTCGCCTTCTTTGCACTGAAGCGCTATTAGATCAGGGAATGGGAGTCATTTCCATTCGTCGCGATGCTGATGGCAAGTGGGTACGAACCAATTCTAAAGCAGACCGGCGCATCAGCGGGATTTCGGGTTTAGGAGATAATCGGTATCTCAAAGCAACTGGACCAGGGGCGGCAGTGTTTCGCAAAACCCAGGGACAGGGGTATATCGATAAATTGGGCGATCGCATTATCGGCACTTTTGCCAACTGTGCAGGCGGTACCACCCCTTGGGGAACTGTACTGAGTGGGGAAGAAAACTTCCAAACTCAGGTTGCCGAACCCGTCTACGCCGATGGTACCTCGTTTGACCCCAAAGAACGCCCCTTCAGCATCGACGATGAAGAAATATCCGGTCAGGGAAACGTACTGGGATTAGCAGGTAACAAATATGGCTGGATTGTGGAAATAGACCCAGCCAACCCCAACGATTACGGCACGAAACATACCTGGCTGGGAAGATACAGACACGAAGCAGTCGGAGTTAGAGTCGTCGCGGGCAAACCGCTGGCGTTTTATTCCGGCTGCGATCGCCGAGGCGGACACTTGTATAAATTCGTCAGCAAAGCCAACGTCGCCAACCCCCAAGACAAAGCCAACTCCCGCCTCCTGCGGGACGGGATGCTCTATGTCGCTGAATTTAAACCAGATGGCACCGGGCGCTGGATACCCCTCAAACCCGACACCCCCGTTAATCCCACCGATCCGGGTAACCTGGAAGGCAATTTACTCCCCCTGCCCAAGCGTCCCGAAGGGGGGATATTTAAATCAGAAAAAGCGGCAGAAGTCAATAGTTTTAAACAAAAATTCAAAACCTTGGGCGACCTGTACGCCGGGAACCCCCAAGAAAAACAAGGCGCGATTCTGATCGATGCCCATTATGCCGGGAATGCAGCCGGAGCAACCAGCACCGCGCGTCCGGAAGACACCGAAATTGCCCCGGATGGTAGCCTTTACATTACGTTTACATCAGGCTCAGCGGGGGGCGAGGGTGGCCCCGACAAGCGCATCTTTAAGGGGCCAAAAGGGGAAAGACCCTGGGAATACGGCTGGATAATGCACTTAATTGAAGATAACAACGAACCTGCTGCCTTAACCTTCAAATGGAAAATGCTGGCAATGGGAGGCGACCCCGCCCAAGGAGGCGCTGGTTTTTCCAATCCAGATAACCTCGTATTCGACCAAAAAGGCAACCTGTGGATGGTCAACGACATGTCCACAACCAAACAAAACAATCCCAAAGATAAACAAGGAGTAGGCTGTTTTGGCAACAATTCTATTTGGTTTATTCCTACTTCTGGGTCTAATGCCGGGAATGCTTACTTATTCGGCATTGGTCCCATGGAGTGCGAAACCACAGGGCCATTTTTTACCCAAGACCAACAAACCTTATTTCTATCAATTCAACACCCAGGCGAAGTGTATGGAATTCGTCAAAATGCTGCGGTAGAAACTCGCGAATTTGAAATGAAAACCACCGACGGTCAAACCTTCAAACAAACTCGCAGCGTCCCCCTTGGTTCCAACTGGCCGAGCAAAAAGCCCAACGACCCACCAAAACCCGCCGTTGTTGCCATTCGCCGTACAAACGCTCAACCAATTATCTAATTTGAGTGGGTAATTGGTAATTGGTAATTGGTAATTGGTAATTGGATGATTTGGCAGCGTAGTCCTGACAATTACCCTCGTGACCACGGCTGTGCCTGGGAACGCCATTACCAATTACCAATGCCAAAGCGATATAAATAGAAACTTGAGTTACCTACTACCCCCTACTACCTCAAAATTATATGCTGATGCCTGCTCCTCCTACCCCTAGCTTTGCTCTTAACCAGACACGGCGAACTTTTAGCTGTAGTCAATTGCTGCCACTAGAGGCAGATATTTTGTGGAAAATAGAACGGGGAGTCGTTCGCACATTTACCTGGAACGAAGAGGGTAGATCGATAACTTTAGGATACTGGGGAGCAGGAGATATTGTCGGTCAACCTTTATCGCGAATTCAACCGTATCAAATTGAATGTTTGACCAGTGCCGAAGTGAGTCTTTTGCCCGCTAACCTTTGGTATCAAGCAGCCGATGCTATGATTTCCCATATTCAACGCAGTGAAGAACTACTAGCTATTATTCATAGCAGACCCGTTAACCAGCGGTTGCTGGAAATGTTAAGCTGGTTAGCACAAAAATTTGGTCGGGAAGTCGATAAAGGAAAATTAATTGAAGTGCCATTAACCCATCAAGCACTATCAGAAGTTATTTGTACGACGCGAGTAACGGTGACGCGATTGCTTAACCAATTTGAACAGAAAGGTCTGATTAACAGGCACGGTCGGTACTTAATTCTTTGCGTCAAAGCCCAAACATTAGATTTTTAAGCAAAAACACGGCTGCTTTGCAGCTTTGAAGCCAAAAAACCCGGTTTTTTTGAAAAACCGGGTTTTTTATCCCCTAAATAAACTTAAATTGGCTCAGCCCAGTATCAGGATAATCGGATATATATGATTTATAACTGAAGCTGATAGGGCATTTAGCTAAAATTGGGTAGATAGCTCTGTTAAGGTCCACTTTAACCAGCCTATCAGCAATATTAGCCAGCTACCTCGTGAAAAATAACCCCGGCTTTGAACAACAAGTACGCAAGGATGTGACAGTTACATAAGTTACACATGATCGAACAGCTGGGATAATATAGCTAGCATAAAGTTAGTAGGGGGTACTTTAGTCATCGCCAGCCCAAAATTGGGACGACTATAATCGTCACTAGAAACAGGATTTATGATGGATAAATAACCAGAGTTGATATAGCTGGAATACTCCAGAAATAAATTGAGACAGTTTTGAGACTTTCCTGTAGAGTGGAGTTTGGTGTGAGGAAACAACAATGTCAAAAACGTTTTGGAACGCTATACGGCTAAGCCCTGCTGTACTGGGTGCAGCAATATTGGTGGCTGGTTCTGCGGCGCTCGCAGCAGAAACCCCCGAAAGTAAAATCGGCTCGGAAGCAACAACGGCTGCTAGTTTAGACAGCAGCACTCTGGCTCTAAGCGCTGATGCCACAACTGGGTCATCCGCCAATGTTAATAACCAGGGAGCGAACAATACCCAGCTAGCACAAGCAACCCCAACAACCCAAGCTCAACCCGCTCGCTCGCTGGATCAAATTAACCAGTACGTAGAACAAGGTCAAGACATGGGACAGGTCACCTCGGTGTCCCAGCTGACCGACGTTGACCCCACTCACTGGGCTTTCCAAGCATTGCAATCTCTAGTCGAGCGCTACGGTTGTATTGAAGGTTACCCGGATCGTACCTATCGCGGCAACCGCGCCTTAACTCGCTACGAATTTGCCGCTGGTTTAAATGCTTGTTTAGACCGCATTCAAGAATTAATTGCCGCAGCAGTTGCCGACTTACCAAGTAAAGAAGACATCGCCACCATCCGGCGGTTGCAAGAAGAATTTGCCGCCGAACTGGCAACCCTGCGGGGACGGGTAGATGCCCTAGAAGCACGCACGGCAAGGTTAGAAGCGCAGCAGTTCTCTACAACTACCAAACTCAGAGGGGAAGTAATTTTTGCCCTGGCGGGTGCTTTTGGCGATTCCAGAGCCGTTCCCTCTCCTGGCAGACCTCGCGATCGCGATGACGACATCGAGAATAACATCATTCTTGCTGACCGGGTGCGTCTGAACTTCGATACCAGCTTTTCTGGTCGGGACTTGTTGAGAACCCGCTTGCAAGCAAGAAACATCACCCAGTTTGATACTGCTGGCAGCGATAATATCAACGTCACAGGTACCAACATGAGCCGCCTCAGCTTTGATGGTAACGACAACAATGATGTTGTACTTGATGACCTGTGGTATCGTTTCCCGATAGGTAAAAATGCCAGAGCATGGATCATTGCCAATAGCGGTGAGTTGAACGATGTTGTCAATACTGTACGCGGACCTTTTGCCAGTAGTAGTGAAGGGGCAATCTCCCGCTTTGGGCGATTCAATCCCTTGTATTATCTAAACAACACCTCAAGCAGCTCTGGGGCAGCGCTGAACTTAGACTTTGGCGCCATAGGCATCGATGCGGCCTACCTAACGCAGAACGGCTTTGACCCCAGAGATAAAAACGGGCTGTTCAACGGTGATTATGCCGCCCTGGCTCAGCTAGTGTTGTTCCCGAAGAGCAATTTTAATATCGGCTTAACCTACGTTCGTTACTACTCTCCCAGCGGCAGTAGGCTTAACCTTACCAGCAGTACGGGCAGTGGCTTTGCTCAGCGACCTTTTGGGAACGTTGCTACTTCATCGAATAACTTTGGCGCGACGCTAAACTGGCGACTGAGCAAAAACTTTGTCTTCGGCGGTTGGTTTGGATATAGCATTGCTGAAGCCGAGACCGGACTTAATAGGGGAGTTGATATTGAAGGAGCGAATGCAACTTCGATCAACTACGCCGTTAGTTTAGGGTTTACAGACTTTGGTCGCAAGGGCAACTTCCTGGGTCTATTAGCAGGCGTGCCGCCTAAAGTTACCCATAATGACCTGGATGGCAGTTTCGGCGGTCGTGCTGTGGACAACCGCGAAGATGACGACACGACCTATCACTTGGAAGCGTTCTATCGCATCCAAGCTACGAACAATATCTCGATTACCCCAGGCGTGTTCGTGCTGCTCAATCCAGAACATAATGACAATAACAGCACGATCTACGTAGGCACGATTAGGACTACGTTCTCGTTCTAAGGCCAGCGTTGCACAAACAAGGGATGATTCTTGTGGGGTGGACGCTGGGCACTAGACTTTAGAGCTAATCGAACACTCGTTGTGAAGTAATATATCTATTGGTAGAAGGGTGGGCATTGCTCACCCTTTGCTGTTTCAGGCATCGGTAATGGGTGCGACGCGACATGGTAGGGACTAAGGCTAAAAAACTTTCCCCGTAGCGGCAAAACTTACTTTAGCCTTAGTCCCTACCCCCCGTTGATGCGAGGGAAAATGGGTATAAGTTTATTTCACGCCCGTTGCAAACCGCTATAAAACATTTGGACTATCTAGACCCAGAGTTATGTTTTAAGGTAAGATAAAAAATTGTGAGTTTTTTAAACGCATATGAAAGCTCAAGAGATCATCCGCTCGATTGAAGCGGAGCAACTGAAAAAAGATTTACCGGAAATCTACGTGGGCGACACGGTGAAAGTCGGCGTGTTGATCCAAGAAGGGAATAAAGAGCGGGTACAGCCTTATGAAGGCGTGGTAATCGCCATGCGGAATGGGGGCATCAACGAAACGATTACCGTGCGGCGGGTGTTTCAAGGAGTTGGTGTAGAGCGGGTGTTTTTACTCCACTCGCCTCGCATAGCCAGCATCAAAGTACTGCGTCGCGCCAAAGTCCGCCGTGCTAAACTGTATTACCTGCGCGCTCGCGTCGGCAAGGCAACTCGTCTTAAACAACGTTTCGACAGAGCATTATAATTTTTTCGCGCTTGGGCGTCTCGTTGCGTTATAATTAGAAAACACACCAATCCCGTGCGCTCTTAGTTCAGTTGGTAGAACGTCGGTCTCCAAAACCGGATGTCGGGGGTTCAAGTCCTCCAGGGCGCGCTGAAAATTATTGCAACAGTTCTGCCCGAAACGATTAGCGTCGCTGGTTTGCCAGTAGTAACCTAGATCGGTTTCGGGTAGACTGGTTTTGTGGGGGTGTGCAAGTAAGCCGATGGGTCGGTTAGGCTTGATACCAACTGGCAAAAAAAGTAGGGAAACGGGGGAGGCAAGCAACGGTGGCGAAAAAGACCGAAGAAATACAAGCTCAAGAAACAAAACCTGGATTTAACATCGCGACCTTTCTCCAGGGAACCAAAGAAGAACTGGATAAAGTAGTGTGGCCAGGCCGCCAGCAGTTGATCAGCGAATCGGCTGCGGTAATCTTAATGGTGACGATGTCGGCACTGTTGATCTATCTGGTAGATAACTTGTTTAATTGGGCATCAGGAAAGGTATTTGGATGAGTTTTGCCAGCGAAGAACTACGGGCTCGCAGTACGCTAGAAGACGCGGAAGAAACGGCAGGAACTTCGCGAGATTCCGCCCGCTGGTACGCCGTTCAGGTGGCTTCAGGCTGCGAGAAGCGCGTCAAAACAAACCTAGAACAGCGCATTCAAACCTTGGATGTAGCTGACCGGATTTTGCAAGTAGAAATTCCGCAAACGCCAGCCGTCAAAATTCGCAAAGACGGCAGCAGACAAACAAGCGAAGAAAAAGTATTCCCTGGCTACGTACTCGTCAAAATGGCGATGGACGACGAAAGCTGGCAGGTTGTTAAAAACACCCCAAATGTGATTAACTTTGTGGGTGCAGAACAAAAACGCCGCTACGGACGAGGACGCGGACACGTAAAACCGATGCCGCTCTCCCATTCAGAAGTAGAACGAATCTTCAAGCAAGCTCGCGAGCAAGAGCCAATTGTCAAAGTTGACATGGCTGTGGGAGACAAAATCATCGTTCTTTCAGGTCCTTTCAAAGATTTTGAAGGTGAAGTGATTGAAGTAAGTCCGGAGCGGAGCAAGCTGAAGGCGTTACTCTCTATTTTTGGGCGGGATACGCCAGTGGAATTGGAGTTCAATCAAGTCGAAAAACAGGGCTAAAGATTCAATGGCCAAGAAAGTTGTTGCAATCATCAAGTTGGCACTTCCAGCAGGAAAGGCCAACCCAGCACCTCCCGTTGGCCCAGCACTGGGTCAGCACGGGGTAAACATCATGGCGTTTTGTAAAGAGTATAACGCCAGAACATCAGATCAAGCAGGAATGGTAGTTCCCGTAGAAATATCGGTATACGAGGATCGCAGTTTCACGTTTGTGTTGAAAACCCCTCCCGCTTCGGTTTTAATTACCAAAGCAGCAGGGATACCAAGAGGGTCAGACCAACCAAACAAAAAGAAAGTTGGCACAATTACAAGGGCTCAACTGCGAGAAATTGCCCAAACAAAATTGCCAGACCTCAATGCCAACGATGTTGAGGCAGCGATGAAAATTGTGGAAGGAACTGCCCGCAATATGGGCGTAACAATCGCAGATTAGGTAATGGGTAATCGGTAATAGGCAAAGCGCAATTACCAATTAGCAATTACCAATTAGCAATTAGCAATTATCGGGGGAGAAGCGAGACTTCGTAATTGACCCCAGGAGAGCAAAAAAATGAAAAAAGAATCGCGCAGGCTAAAAGAACTGCGGAAAAAAGTAGAAGATAGAGCTTACGAACCAATAGAAGCTCTACAGTTATTGAGAGAAACGGCAACGGCGAAGTTTCCCGAATCGGCAGAAGCTCACATCCGTTTGGGAATTGACCCCAAGTATACCGACCAGCAACTGCGGACAACGGTAGTACTGCCCAAGGGAACGGGTCAAACCGTGCGGGTAGCGGTAATTGCACGGGGGGAAAAAGTAAACGAAGCGAACAATGCTGGTGCGGATGTGGTTGGTTCGGAAGAACTAATCGACGAAATCCAAAAAGGCCGAATGGATTTTGATAAGCTAATTGCCACCCCAGATGTGATGCCGCAGGTAGCAAAACTGGGTAAGCTGTTGGGACCGCGCGGTTTGATGCCCTCGCCCAAAGGGGGTACGGTAACATTTGATTTAGCTGGTGCGATCGCGGAATTCAAAGCTGGTAAACTAGAATTCCGGGCAGACCGCACGGGGATTGTCCACATCCTGTTTGGTAAGGCGTCCTTCTCAGCGGAAGATTTGCTGGTAAACCTCAAGGCATTGCAGGAAACGATTGACCGCAACCGACCTTCGGGAGCCAAGGGACGCTACTGGCGTACCATGTATGTATCGGCAACCATGGGGCCATCGATCGCAGTGGATATCAACGCCCTACGAGATATGAAGACAACGGAGGCAGCATAAAAGAATTTTAGATTTGAGATTTGTGATTTTAGATTGAATAGGGAAAATCTGAAATCCCAAATCTGAAATAACTCAACTAAATAGCAAGCGCCGAAGACAGCAGGGGCTTTAGGCTTAATTTCCTGCCGAGGTTTGCCAGCATAGCATTTGACAAAAGTCACCAATTATGGTAGGGGTGACTGAAGAAGAAAATGCGATCGCCAGCACCCCGGCTCAACTGCCGGGGTTTTTAGTTGGGTTAAGTAAGGAAAAGGAGGCGCAAGGAGGTGAAACAAGAATGGGTAGAACAAGAGAGGATAAGGAAGCAATCATCGCCGAACTTAAGCAAAGCTTGAGCGAGTCCCAGCTGGCAGTTGTAATCGACTACCAAGGTCTATCCGTAGCTGAAATTACAGATTTGCGGCGGCGTCTGCGTCCTAAAGGCGCGATTTGTAAGGTGACGAAAAACACCTTAATGGGAATAGCGGTTGACGGCGACCAGAAATGGCAAGCAATGGAGGAATTCCTCAAGGGTGCTTCAGCTTTCATGCTGGTCAAAGAAGATATCGGCGGTGCAATCAAAGCTTACCAAGAATTCCAAAAGGCTTCCAAGAAGAGCGAACTTCGGGGTGGCGTAATGGAAGGACGTGCTTTGAACCAAGATCAGGTCAAAGCACTGGCAGACTTACCGTCGAAGGAACAACTCATGGCTCAGATTGCTGGTGCAATCAATGGTGTAGCCACCAAACTTGCCGTGGGTATCAACGAGGTTCCCAGTTCGCTGGCACGCGCTCTGCAAGCTGTCGCCGATAAGGACAAAGACAAAGGTGCTGCTGAGAGCGAAGCTGCTTAATTCGGTAATGGCGTTACTAGGCTCTGCCGTGGGAACGAGGGTAATGGGTAATGGGTAATAAAAACCCAACCAATTACCAATCACCAATTACCAATCAATGGCGTTCCCAGGCAGAACCGTGGGAACGAGGGTAATGGGTAATAGGTAATAAACATCCAACCAATTACCAATCACCAATTACCAATGACCAATTACCAATGACCAATTACCAACTAAAGGAGTTAATCAATGTCTGCTACAACCGATGAAATTCTGGAAAAACTTAAAACGCTGACCCTGCTGGAAGCATCTGAACTGGTCAAGCAAATTGAAGAAACCTTTGGCGTCAGTGCAGCTGCACCCGTTGGCGGGATGATGATGATGGCTGGACCTGGTGCTGCTGCTCCTGCTGAAGAAGTGGAAGTGCAGACCGAATTTAACGTGATTCTGGAAGAAGTTCCCGCCGACAAGAAGATTGCCGTTCTGAAGGTGGTTCGTGCTTTGACTGGTTTAGGTTTGAAAGAAGCCAAAGATTTGGTGGAATCTACGCCTAAACCAGTTAAGGAAAGCGTCAAGAAAGAAGAGGCTGAAGACATCAAGAAGCAACTGGAAGAATCTGGGGCAAAAGTTAGCATCAAGTAAGCCTTCAAGTTTGAACGAATCACGCCAGTCCCCACCCTCTTACAAGGTGGGGAATGATAGTAGTAAAAAAAGAGGGTATCTTAGAGAAGGTTTCGCCTAGGATGCCCTCTTTTTTGACGACTTACGCAAGACGAGGCCACCTGCTTCTATTGTTCCTGTGAGGCTGAAGCGCGATCGCTTTTCAGTTATGGGGAAAAGTTGGCGATCCCCCACCACCCACCAAAAAACAAAACTGGCTCAGCAGCGGGTGTCGCTGGGTAAGTCGAGAACGGCGGACAGCTACTCTAGGCGCTGGTCAATTAGAGCGATGAGTTGAGCTATGCTTTGCTGTTCTTCTTTGAGCAGTTCCTTGAGTTGGCGCATCTGCTCCTGGTTCGGCGGACGGTGTACCAAGTCATCAACGAAGTCTAGCAAGGGAGACTTTCGTCTGCGGCTCAAAGCGCTTTCGGTATTGAGTTTCTCCCAGCGCTCTTGGGCAGCTTTCGCCCTTTCTAGTCCCAGCTTGGTTTTCGCTATGCGCTGCGCGGTGCGCTCAGGTGTGAGACATTTTCTGCCAGTCATCCTCATCTCCGTAAATATCTCTTAGTTGTTGTTCCAGTTCAGTTAGTTTCTCGCTGTGCCTCCCATCTTCATGTTCTACGGCATCGGTTCTGCTTTCTAGATGCTCAATAGATCAATCCAACGCTTCCACAAAACTTTCTAGCGTATCCATTGGGTCGGGTTGGGGCGTGTCGCCCTTAGGGCTATTGTTGTTAGTCATGGTTATTGCTCGCGGATGTCTGGATGGAAGAAACTGGCGATCGCGAAAGCTGTATCAACAGCGATATGTCTGCGGCACGCAATCGCGTTCGCCAGCGTTGCTACAAAGTTGTTATCGAGTTGTACACCAATCAGTTAGTGCGATTGAGCGGGATTCGTTTGGTAACAATACTCATGTATTCACCCGGAGTTGGAGCAGGCATAAGGAAACTCCACTCGCTAATCTGAGCAAAATTGAGCCTGTAAAGCCAGCGAATCGTGTACGTGACTCCGTAGCTCGATCCAAAAACCATTACCCTTACTACTTCATGGTCGCCCGTTGCACCTGGCAAGCTGTCCGTACCAGGAATGACTGACGGCAAAGTATCGCCTTCTCCAGGCACAAAACCCAGAGTTTGGGAGTAAACCAATCGGGGCGGGAAACTTAGTGCTGTTCCCCAGCCAATGCCAAAATTTGTCATGATAATTGAGCCTCCTATTAGCTCTAGGGGGTGTAGTCGCGTGGGGGATGTGCTAGATCCTCTGCGCGGCGCGTTTACTTGTAGGCTAAATCATAGCATTATACAGGTACTAAAGATTTAAAATTTTAAAAATTTAGACGCTGAGACAGCCGCAAGAATCGATCCACCGAGCAACAAGCAAGAACATGATAGTCACAGCTGCCAGTTACAAAATTCTCTTGACCCTCATCCCTCCACATCCCAATAAAACAGGTGAAGACGCCAGGAATGCGATCGCCTCATCGGGACTTGCACTGTTCAATACTGGCATCCCACGGCTGGCAGTGTTTCAGAAGGCTGCTTTGGGGGAGTACCAGTTAACCAAGTTAAAGGTGATTCCTACGCTGGTATTGCTTGGCGGTGCTATTTGAAATTGGGGAAGGAAATCTTACTATGACTAAAAAAAAGGACGGTAACCAGTTTGATGATTTGTCTAGAGCTGTTAAAGGTGGCGCTGAAGATAACCCACAACCGAAAGAGAAAAAGCAGGCTAAGGGTAACAATCCTGAATATGTGAGTACTACATTCTATCTGCCCAAACAGCTACATCGGCAGCTTAAGATGGCGGCTGTAGATGAAGACAAGGAAATGTCGGAAATTGTGGCAGAGTTGGTCGATCGGTGGCTTAAGTCGAGAAAATCCGATGGTTAAATGTTTGAGTGTTTAAAAACCTGGCTTTAAAAGGCGATCGCACCCACACCCGTGTGTTGATGGGGCAGTCAACGCCGTAGCGACTGGTGAAGGTAATTTATAGCGGAGTAACCGATAACTCTGTTAAGCAACGTTTACGCAGTTGCAAGGGAAAAGTAGCGATCGTATGTGACAGTTGCGTAAGTCCAGATTTTCTCATGATGCGTACTTGTTCATGCTGTGTCCCTACAGGGTCTTCAATGGGGGTGTGATACAACATTGTGGGGGCAGGGCATAGTGAACATTTTCTGCAGATAGATACTTATTCATGCCGAATTTTATCGAGGGCGTCAACTGGAAATTAAATCCCAAAAAATGCCGGAAAAAGATGTCGGTGATTCTAAATATAGAAGGTTAAATTACCTGCGATATGCTGATGATTTCCTAGCTGTATTCATTGGAACGCTTCAAGAGGCCAAATAAATTAAGCAAAAGCTCAAGGCATTTTTAGCTGAAAATATTCAGTTGTAACTGTCACCAGAAAAGAGCAGGAATTACCGACGACGAGGCCAGAACCCCGGTTTATTCGTTGATACATTCCCGCTGTTATGCGGGACAATTTAATGAATACTAAACATTTACTCTCTTGGCGCTGGAAGAATATCTAATTAAACCAAGCACTCCAGGCACAGAGAACACAGAGATAAGAGAAAAGAAGAGATGGGTAATTTTAGGGCGCTCTGGGAGTAAAAATTGGTTTGTTAATTTCTGGTACTGTACCTCATAATAGCGGGAACCTCTGTATTTGGTTCCCAAACAAACGATTTTTCGTATAAACCGGGATGCAAATATTAGTTCAAGATGCCGACAATAAGCATATTGGGCAATGGGGTAAAAAACTAGCTTGACTAAGTGAGCAGGAGGGTATGGCATTACACAGTCGTCGTTATCTGGATGTGCGTCTGTCGCTTTATTCCCTGTCGGGGCGATCGCTCTGGAGCATTCCTGACCTGAGTTCCCAGCTGCCATTCTCTAGCAGTTCCAGTAGTAGGTGATGATACTCCACCAAAGTCGGACGGTGTCCGACGCTGATGTAAGTTGTTCCGGTTTTTACAAGATGCTGGTACAGATTTTTCTCATTTTTGATATCCAAAGCGCTAGTTGCCTCGTCCAGGACGGCATAACGGGGTTTAGCGATAAAAAGGCGAGCAAAAGCAATTCGCTGTTGTTCTCCCAAGGAAAGGATATCAGACCAATCTTTTTCGACATTCAATCCACCGAATCTCTCACATAAGTTTGGCAACCCGACTTGCTCCAGAACGCGATAAAGTTCCTCGTTATCAAGTTGACTGTCATTATTAGGATAAAGAATTTGGTCGCGTAGCGTGCCCAGAATCATGTAAGGTTTCTGGGGTAGGAACAACATCTCACTAAGATGAGGGCGAATAATTGTCCCCGTACCCGAGTTCCACAACCCTGCAATCGCTCGCAAAAGGGAACTTTTACCGCAGCCACTTGTGCCCATTATCAGTAGTCCTTGTCCCCTTTGCAGTTCTAATGATAAATCTCTCACCAGAGTTTTTGAGTAATTGGGGGTTTGCAGCGTCAGATGCTCGACGATCAAGCGAGAGTCTGGGATAGTATCGAGCGTCGGTGGTACAACTATCAGGCTGTTTCTATTTTTAGATTGTTGTTCTAGGTAGCGTTTAAGGCTATATAGTCGGTCGATTCCCGCCACAAAATTAGTTAAAGACTCAAATCGATAAATAATAAAATTCAACGCTATGAAGAAAGTTAAAAAAGCACCTCCCGCCTCAGAGACTTTACCTACTTCCATCTCTCCCGCTAAGACTTTGGGAGCTAGGATTATTCCTGGAAGCACGAAAGGAAGAAATTTATAAGGCTGGGTTACTAAATTAAAATTAAATTCCCATAATATCATCCGATTGAAATTATCAAACACATCGTTAAATAACTTTTTAGTATGGCTCTTCTCTTGGAACTCCCCACGATAAAAAGCAATTGATTCCGAATTTTCGCGGATTCTGAGCAAACCAAACCGAAAATTGGCTTCTTTTCTAAGCTGCTGGAAACGAAGTCTAACTAAAGGCTGACCGAAAACTGCAATGGTTATGACGGTGCCGCTCAATCCATAGGCTACAATTAAGAGGACAAGAGGCTGATAAATATTCCACAGAACACCGCTAAAAGCAACTATTTGGAACCCAGCATTGAGCAGCCCGATAAAAAAATTTAAAGCATCTTGAGTAAAACCTTTAATATCTTCACTAATACGCTGGTCAGGGTTATCGATTTCCCCCTGCCAACCCAGGTAGTAAAATCCCCGATTTTCTAAATATTTTTCTAAAAAATAATTCGTCAACCACCGCCGCCAGAAAATACCTATTTTATTGCCTAAATAACCGAAACCTGCCAAGATGGGAACGTAAATTAATAAAACTATTATAAAGGTTAGTACAGCTTGCCAGAACCGCTGTGAATTTTTTTGAGATAAGGCAGAAATTAAAACTCCTTGCTGCTGATTTAATACTACGCTCAGAGCTGTGTTGCCTATTAGTAATAAGCCCAATAACAGTAATAGACCAAACGCCCCTAGTTTCTCGCTTCCCAACCAGTACAGCTTTGCGATCGCCCAAAACTGCTTCCATGAGGTCATGTTTAACCGATTCATCAGAAATTAGATCAGGTAAGGGGATAAGCGGATACCCCTGTCATGAGGCGAATAACTTCTCCCCTTATGTGAATAACTGCCTGACAGGGCATCTAATGATGCAATATTAGTATCGGTCACTCCGGTGGACAATTTGGCAGTATTTGTGATTGATTTTTTCGATTGTACTGCTAAAGCAATTAAATACCACATTCCCAATATCATTAAGTGGCTAAGAAACGGTATAAATCCGAATCAATCGGAGTAAATTGATATCGATACCCATCACTCCGATGCACGGGGAACTCGTTCTTGTTGCTCACGGTTTTGTCTTTACCTTGGACAACTGCGACTACTTGCTTTGCAGCTTTCCTGATGCGAGCCAAAACTGAAGTATTCTCATCGATTCGATATCGCACAATGTCACCTGCCTTGTAGTCTTTTCTAACCGTCTTAGGTGCGTAACCTTGTCGAGGGAAGCCATACTTGTCCATCGTCACAAATTGCCGATTTCCATGCCCATTGCACTTCACTCTCAAAGGTTGATGAGTCAATAATTTCAATCCCTCTATCGCTCCAACACAGGTAGCGTCAAGCCAATGAGTCTTGGGCAATCCCAGTCGAGTGCGATTGAATTTGGTTAATCCACCTGAGCCAGTGCTGACAGGTAACTCGGTTTCTTTGAGAGCATTAAACAATGCCCATCGGGTCGAATTAACCGCACTGGCATCCTTTAATGGCTGCTTGGCCCCAGTCAAAACCTTCTTCAACCTATCAGGTTTTCCTGATAGGAAATCTTTAATGTCTTCGTTCCCTTTTGCTTGATTACAGGCACGACAAGCCAAAGTTAAATTAGCAACCCTGTCCGTGCCACCTTTGGATTTTGGATGGATACGATCAACCTCTAAGGGAATATTTTCTGCATCACAATAAGCACATTTCCTTCCCCACTTTTCCAGAAGATATTGCTTGACTTCGTAGCCAAACAATTCGCCTTGCTGGTACTCCACTCCAGAGATTTCTGGATTTTCGATTTTCTGTAAATCAAATCGCACTAACTCCAGACAAATCTCTTTGATTGGAGTTAGTTTTATTAACCGCCTCACCCAAGTACTTACTGTATCTACTCGATGCTGAAGGCTAGGTGCTAACCATCCTTCAGGACGATGATGCTTGCGCCATTTCCGGTATCTGGTTTGGCGATTTCTCCGGCTACGACGCACTGCACTTCGCTTTAGTAGTGACTGGCTAATTTCTGAGCCTCTGTGTTCTAGTTCCATGCCCCAAATTACGGAGTCACCATCAAGTAATGCCAAACCTGTAAACTTAGAACCGGGATCTATTTTGAGTGTCAAGAAGGGGGTGATTTCTTGATTTACTTCCTTATTTAATCTAATCGTGAACGGGTAAAGCCTAAACCGATGAGCTTTACCTACCTTTTGCAGGATTCTCGCTACTTCCGGCAGGCAAGGTTTTAGTGGTTTTAGGTTTCGATCTACGACGAAAACATGATTGGCAAACATTGTTGTGTTTGGCTCTTATTGCTAGTGTGGTTTGCTTCGCCAATGCTATTAGGCTTGTTGATAGAGTTAGGTGTTCCGTCTAGTTGAATTTAGCTGATGTTCCCGCTCTGACCGCTTCTAGCTAGCTAACCGATTGAGTCATGACCTAATAGCGTAGATCTCAAGGATCTTAAGCTGGGCTAAACATGGGGAAGGAATTACTCCGAATCCCTACGTTTTATTACGTTTCAACGATTAGCCTCCTACCTTGCTGATACCCCAGATTATAGCCTAGTTTCCACAACCACTGACCAAGTTCTTCCTTGCGGCGAATCCGCAGAAACTCCCCACCCATAAGCCTCCAATCTGGAGCTATATTATCCACCAAACGTAAGTATATTCCTGAAGATTGGTGTTTTTTTTGCAGCATGACGGCATACTTACCAAAAACATAGGCTTGACGGTAAATGTCAGTTAAGCTATGACGAAGGCGATAGTGAACGATCAGGTTTGGGATGTGGTGCAGCTTGGTTCCAGCTAACTGTACTCTCCAACTATAATCAATATCATCGCCGATGATTATAGACTCATCAAATCCGCCGATCGCTTCATGGACTGAGCGTTTAACCCCAATAGTATATCCTCCGGCAATAGGGTATTTAATAAAACTTTTCTCCCTGAGAATGCCATCTTCCCACCCGTCTACCAGCCTACCCCCTGTTCTCGCCTTAATCGCCCAAGGTTGGTTAAGTTTCTTGAGATCGCAATAGCCTGCCACGAAATCATACTGAGAGAGTGCCTCCCCCATAACCGCTACCCAACCAGGTTCAACTTCGTCGTCAGCCTCGCAGAAGGCAAGGGCAGCGCTTGCCGCAACCTGTGCCCCCACATTCCTGCCGTGAGGAGCTCCGCGTCTGTCTGAAGAATCAACTATCCGTAAGTTCGGTAGCTTTTCCCGATACTGTTCTGCAATTGCTGTGGTGCGATCCCTCGAGCCACCATCGGAAATAATCACCTCCCAGGGTTCTGACCATTGCTGGTTAGCTAGGGCTTCCAGTTGAGCGGCGATGGTACGCTCTGCATTTAAACAAGGTATAATGACACTTAGTTTCATTTCTCCTTTAATTTTCTCCTTCAACCAATTTTTAATTGTTTTTCTAATGGCAGCTTGATTTTTTGATAAAACTGCTAGTTATTCTTCTAAATTCTTTCTTTGGATTTGTGGCAATTGTTATTCTGAGTTAGTTGGCGCATTAATTTGCTTGGCTCTATCTCCTTCAAATGCCTGAATTTGGTTTTTAAGGTAGCTGACTAATTGCCTTTCTGCTGCCAGCAATTCCTCTAAATTATTGTTTTTATTCTGTAAATCTTCTACGAGCTGGCATTTTTCTAGTAAAGCTGCATCTGACCTTTCTGCCCATTGCCGCAACTCATGGGAAGTTTGCTTTTCCTGTATTAAATTTAGTTGTAGTCTTGCTGCCATCATGGCAACATCCCATTTACTAATTATATCCTTAGCCACTTCCACAGCTTCATAATCAGCATTAGCTAGGCGTTCATTGGCTTCTGCCACATCCCTTACTGCGAATAAATTTGCATAATAATATTGCGGTTTAATTGATTCAGGTATAAGGGTAAGATTAGTTGCATCGAAGCAACAAAGAGTGTAACCAAAACTTTCTATAATAGTTCTTAATTCTCTAGTGCTACTACCAGCAGCTTCAGCATTTGCTTCCGTAAATTCTATCATCAATAGCGGAAATTTCCCGGCCTTTATTGATTTATTTGCTCCTCTCAAAACGAAGGTTTCCCATCCTTCAACGTCTATCTTAGCCAGGTCTACTCTATTAATACCTAAATTTATTACTACATCATCTAACGTTAACTGTTCTACTAAAACTTTTTCTTGACCTATGTAATTATCTGTTTTCGCCCCTTTTGCAAAAGTGCTAAAAGCCGACATTCCAGGCTTACCTAACAAAAGTTCTCCACAACCTTTTGTTTCTGACAAACCTAAATTTATTGCGGTAAAACAATCACAACCCACATTTCTTAGATTGTGTTCATATAGCTTAAAACATATTGGATTTGGTTCAAATCCTACTATTTTACCATTGTTACACAATCGCTTTGCAGCAATACATGAGAAAAGACCAGCATGAGATCCGCAATCAAAAAAAGTATCGCCTTGTCGCAAGTATAGCCATAAAAATGCTTGTTCGGGTCCCTCAAAAATACCTTGCTCCAAGAATTGACCAACCAAATCATTCGTGGGAGTACGTAGCACTCCTACATAAGGAACTTTAACATCAAAGTATCCTAGCTGTTGATTAGCTATTGAATATCGGTTTATCCTAACAAACTCTAAATTTTCCTTTACCCCTTCAGCTAATGATGGAGTATAAACTAAGCGAAATCCTTTGTTAGTCAAATCCTCTACGACCTCTTCTTTCCTTAGCACATTTTCATAATTTTGCTCCTCGTACACTTGAATCACAATTTTTTTAATGCACCGAATATATTCACCTGCACCCTTTAACACCTGTAATTCATAGCCATGTGCATTTATCTTTAGTAAGTCTATTTCTGCAATATTGTTTTGCGCTACGAAATCATCTAGACGAGTCACATTAGCCTTTATAGTCTTGACTCCCATTTTTTCTAGGTCAGACTGTGATTCGCTACTATAGTCTTCCTCTACCATTAATGATGTATAATTCTTATTATCTACGTAAAAATTTGATACGCCTTCTTCCTCTCCCATAGCTGTACAAAAAGCGTGAAGATTGGGCAGTCTATGGGAGCGAATTTGTTCTAATAATTCTGGTACGATCTCGATTGCATAAACAATATTGTTGATATCTTGACAAAATGGTATTGAAAATCTGCCATCATGAGCGCCAACGTCAACTATTATCATCTTGACCTTTCACATTTTTAAGTAACTATCGCGCACTCAACCCGAGGGAATAATCCCCCTTGGCTATTAAGCAGCTTACACGCTCAACCCAGAACTATTCAAGAAACGTTTAGAACTTGGATTGCTCGTCATTCTTCATTCCCGCTATTGGTAAATGCTGCTTTCAAAGAGCTACTCCGCTCACGATAAACCCCAGTATTATCGAACGCCAAAGAAAGATTAATTCGGTAAGACTCCGGTTTCATGTTGGCAAAGCGAAAAGAATCAGTTTTATGAAAGGTACTTGCGTCAAACAGAAGTGCGCGATTGCATTTGTAACTGACACTGACCGTTTGACCTGCTGTATAATCTTTGACATACTCTTCTGACCAGACATAGGACAGAGATTTACCAGGCGGTGGTTCCAAGGGGCGTTTTACATCAAAAAATATCAGACCACCCCCAGAGGAATCTAAGTTATACTCCTCTGGTGTAAGCCAGATGTTTAATGTTAAAGCCCCTATGTCAGAATGCAGCTTTCCAGAAGCATTTCTGGGGTACATTAACGCCCAATGCTCTATCATATCGTACTCAGAAAACAGAGACGGGCAAAGTGCTTTAATCGATTTAGCAATCGTAAAAATTGTCTCGATACCAGGTTTCATATTGCTAAAAATGGATTCACCCATGTAATCCTGGTTACGCCATCCTGGGTGATTAAGCAACTCTTGATGAAGCTGCTGGCAAACATCAGGTTGGAGGAAATCATCTATTACGGCATAATTGTACGGTGCAGAATTCTCGTATGCTTCTAACACCGATTCCCACTCCCGTGGAGCAATACAACAAAGCTCTAATACATCTTTATTCACGCCTGTCCTCCCTTTTTTTACTCAAAGCATTTTTTTTACTCAAATCCCTATGACTGACTGACTGTATATTTTCTCAGGATGGGAGGTCAGCAGTGAAATTTTTAGCTTAATTTAAGCTTACTACTGCCGAGCGCTGCCCCTCACTTATGCCTCTTTATACCAACTAACGTCAAACCCTATAGTGCTTTTATTAACAATCAAAGCACCATCTTGTTTTTGCGGTCAGGCATCAAATTTTACCTCAAATTTTCTGAATGCCGAGCTTAAACCCAAGCTTCTCCTCAATTGCTTTTATCTCACTAATTGCAGGTAACATATTATTTCTATCATTTTGCCACTTCATTAAGCTCTTCTCCTCCTCTGTTAGATCTTGTTGATTGTACAAGGCAGTCAACCAGTCAAATAGACCATCGACACTCACATCTTCAGGTGGAGTTACCCTATTCATCGTCCGCTCTCCAGAGGATGCCAATGCCATTTCTATCAACTCGCGCAGTTTCCCCTGAGTAGGCAGACATAAACACATGAGCATCAACATTTGAATTTGGCGAATTTCATCTCTGTCACCACCTCTGTTTTTGATCCCATTATTCATAATATCCTTATCTCCCTCAAGCTGTTAAAGACATTAAAATATTTATCCTTTTTTTCATTCATTGTCAAGTTAAAATCTATTAATTTATTAGCAAAATCTTTGACACCTAAGTCTATACCAACCGATTGAACTGATTGTATAATTGGTGGAATCTTGTCAACATAAGCGTGGGTGCGAATGAGACAAACCATCTATCTGCTGTACTCGAAATAGTTCGCTTGAGCAAGTAAACGGGATTCTTTGAAAGATTCTAAAGTATCCTAAGCCAGGGATTGAGATCGATTTGCCTGGGTGAAGTATTTGACGATTTGTGAACGGAATCATATCATGTCCGGTCGATTACCCATAAAAAGACGCCGGGACACGGCACGATTAACCTTATCTGTTTGTCCGAGATATCTCTTTAGCCTTAGTCCCTACGCAACGACTCTGTGCGGTTTTTTTATTATGGGCAATTCAACGGACATCATATCATTGGTTCACCCAGGTCAGGATACACCGGGTGACTTTTTCAGTACTGTGAAACTGTCTCCCCTTTTTTTAGATTTGAATTGTCAGATTGTGAGATAAATCTTGATGACCAAGCGAAATACGTAGATATTTTGCTACTTTGTGCTACGTCGGGATTTTTCGGATAGACTCTAGATCGGAATCCGCATCAGAGACTTGATCCCATAGACATTGTTCTGCATCCGCGAATCCTCAAAAATTTGATTGAGTAAGTCAAGGGTTGCATCAACTGCCAAAGAGCGAGCCTTAGAAAAACCAGGGCGACTGTCATCGTCCTTATTCAGACCGCTAGAGCATACGATAGGAACACCATGACGACACTTTCCTGTCGGAACACCACAGGCGACTTGATTTTCCAGGAGGAAATATCCAGAAGTCAACTCAGTTAAGCCTGCACCGCCCAGAGTTCCAGGAGCGTTGGGACAGGTTGGTGTTTCCTTGGCTGCTCCTGAGAAAACTTCCCTTCCCATTTCGGTCTTGATGTTAGGGCTACTGTGACCCAGTTCCACCCAATTGCTGTGAGCATAAAAGTCCTGAACAGTATGCAACGCTGTACCTAGATCGTTCCTAGCTGAGGTTGGTTGCGTCGGGTTGTCAGTTGTCACTTTGGCGATCGTTCTTTCTTTGAGGTCTTTCACCCGTTGACTCCCACCAACAAAGTTCTCCCCATCGAAATGCTTTTCAGAATTGAACTGGTTGGGGAGATCGTCCGTATCTTTATTCGCCTTTACAATTTGGTCGATCGCATAATCGGTGAATTTAAGTCTCTCACCACCAGCCATCACCTCGAAGTTAGCAAACACTTCTCTGGTAATTGCTTCATGGATTGGCACCTTAAAAGCCAAGGCTGGAGATTGTATGCCAAACAGCAGTAACATTCCCAACAGACAGCTCGCGATTACCCTTTTCATGTTTTACTCCCATCAACAGTCCTACTAACTCAAGTTGCTAGTTACATCCCAAGGCATTGAAACAAAGGTGAGCGGAAAAATCGTGGATTTGACGCTAAAGAAACAAAGGTGAGCGGAAAAATCGTGGGTTTGACACTGAGAAATTAACTAAGAAACCGGGTTTCTGACGCTCGGTAATGGGTATAAGTGGAAACAAACCGGGTTTCTGTGAAAAATTGTTGAGCAAGTCAATATATCTATAAAGAAACCCGATTTCTTTTCTCGTTTTCCCAATTACCCATTACCTATCTCACAAGTAGCAACTTGCGCTACTACTTTAATTTTTCAACACTTTTTTCATCCATTGACTAGAAATTTGGAACCCAAAGCTCCATCTATTCGCGCTTGTCCTATTGACAATACAATGCCAAAATAATTTACTTTTTTCGCTCTCCACTTTAAAAAATCTTACTAATTTCGGCTTTTCTCCTAGTGTTACTAGCTCTTTTGTTTCCGGATCCATGTAGCGAAAAAACGATTTCTCATCTCCATTAATATCGTTTTTGTCAAAATCTACCAAATACATTCGCCACCCAGGTTGAGTTTCGTTGGTATGCCACATTCTATAAGCATTCGGTGGATACCATAAACTTCCCGAAAACCTGACTTCAGTCCCAAAATAACTTTCAAAAAGTTCCAGCAACCTCACTTTCGCCTGGAAATACTCCTCGTATAGCGGATGTTCGACATGACGATCCAGATTAATTAAATGAAACTGACGCCAAGCATATTCAGGTTGTGGTGTAACACCCAGATCCATGTACGATCGCAAAGATTCTAGATACCGCTGCTGGAAATCGGGAGCAGTAGGGGAAACATCTGCAAACTGTAAATCTTCTTCCCGAAAGCTTTTCTCATAGACAGCCATATCCACGGTACTGGGCTTAATTTTAAGCTTTTCAAACTGTTGTGCAATTTCCCCAAATTCTGGCATTTGCGAAAACTCATACTCATAGTGATACTGTTGAGGAAAATTATTGCCATTTGTTTCTGAAGATTCTATCGCAATCAGCTCTTCCCCCTTCTTTGGCGTCTCAGAACCATTCGCTTCTGATATATCTTTACTGTTGAAACAGTAACCGTACTTAGAGGCCATTTTTATCATTTCCTCTATAGTCGTAATGGCCTTACTCTGCTGTTTCAATGCTTCTGACTGGCGGAGCGCTTCATAAAACTCTATAACACTCTCTTTTGGCATGGTTTTCTCAACAAATCACAACGACAGAATGCTAAACAACAAAATTTCTCAATATATCACCTTACACCTTTGGCGGTGCATCGAGTAGTAGCGGTGAAGGTACTCGCTCTGGATAGGCTAACCGCAAAAAGTGCATTCCAATTCCGGCTATTCCGAGCATCAAGTCGGGAAATAGATCGTTACCAGTAGAACCGCAAATCCAAGTGCGAGCTTTCTCAAACCTACGCCACTGGGCTTGAGCTTGTACGTTGGCTTCCATCCGCAAATAAGGTAACTCTCGCAGCTGGGAAAACCGCAAAAATAGCTCGGCATTTCCCGCTCTGCCGTGACACAGAGAATCATTGCCTAGCTTGTCAAAATTACGCAAGGTCGCATTCAGAGCTGCGTAAGCCTCTCGCAACATATCCTCGTCATTTTTTCCCAGAACTGCCCAAGTGGCAATGCGGCTCAAACCGATACCTGCGGCACCGTTGCACCAAGCATTGGCAAAATGCCTTTCATTCGTGTCTGCGGTCATTACCGATTTCCGCAAATCATACCAATCTCGCTGGTTTTCATCGAAATGAATTGCTTCGTAGGCAAAGCCTTGACGACCAGCCTCAATGTACTCTTGCTTGTCCAAACGGCATCCTAGCAAGATCAGTGCCCACCCCACACCGCTTCCTCCGTGGGAAAAACCAGTCAGATTACCTCGGATTAGATCCGCTCTCCCGCAAGGCCAACTTAGGGTATCGCCTTGGCGCGTTGCCTCTTGGAGCAGATGTTGAGCGCACTGAACCGCCACATCTATCCCCTTACGGTCGGTAGCCTCTGCCAAATTAAGCATGATGGGTATGATGCCACTCACTCCCATCAGAACGTCAAAATACCGATCTTCGCTAATGCGTGGGATTAGCTCATCAGTCAACTCTACTGCCAAGTCCAGCAATGTCGGTCTGTCCCATAATTGAGCCAAGTGTGTCAGCAGGTAAATCAAGCCTGCTGTTCCCTGGTATGCGCCGATAAATGTTGTTTTGCGCTGCTCTATGGCGTGCTTGAGTGCTTGCTCTGCTGCCTGTTTAAATTCTGGCTGGGGGTGTATGGCATCCAGATAAGCTAAAAATAGGCATATTCCTGCCGAACCGCTGTAGATATCCGTGCCTATATCTACCAAGCGTTTACCCGTGGCTGTATAGTCCCAAGTTTTCCAAGGAGCCTCGTTCGAGTCCGTCTGGAGTAATTCGCACAAATGCCATCCAATTTGCTGGGCATAATTAACGGCTGAAGCGATGAAGTAGGGGCTGTTGATTTCCTCTGTGGATAAGCTGGTGTAGATGTACTGATTCTGCCGAATGCGATTTTCTTCCGATAATTTCTCAATTCGCTTTAGCGCATTATCCAAGGGCGAAATCGCCAGCATCTCTGGTAGCGTTTCCTGGTAATTATAGACTAAATCCCAATTACCAGATGCCTTAGCTGTGAAAATGGGAACGTCTAATTGCCACAGAGCTGCTAACTCCATTTCTGCTAGTTTTCCCTCCTTATCCCATGGTCGCCGATGTTCTTTTAAGGTGTTGAACAGCAAATCGACTTCTAGTGGCTCGGCAAGGCATTTTGGGTGTCTGATTGCCACCATTAATTTCGAGTATGCTTCCGTTCCCCAATTAATAAACCGCACTGATGAGGGAGAGAATAACTCTTCCAGTAACTTGCCTACTTTTGTGGAGTCTTCTTTGAACCAGTTATAAACTCTGTTAAAGCCATCCACAATCGAGTCTTTATAATCCTGTGGCTGTACTAGCTGACCTTGGTAATAGATGCGATTTGTTCCTTCTACTTCGATCCGAACTCCCGGTTTATATTCTACTCCTACGCCTAATGACATCCGGCGATCGTTCACTCTAGGCACTGTATGTGGTAGTTCGTAAGATTCCCCACCACTATATCCGCTTATTTTCATCTGATTCTCAGCATCACTGTTGCTAGGCCATTCCAGCATTCCTGTTTTGAACACTGAATCCATGACAGTTCCGCTCAATTTATCCATCCCACGGGGCAATACTTCTAAAACTGTTTCACAGTCACAAATAAAAGCATTTCCCTCACTGACCAAAATATTTTCATAATGCAAATCTCCTCCACCTAATACGTGGAAAATTGCCAGAAATCCTCCTTGTTGCTGATAAAATTTTTCTACTTCCTCTCTGGTTACATCGTTATTCCCAGCTACAATAAACTCTGTGTAACCATAGTTCTCTTGACAAAGCACTCTATAATTACCAAAGTTAACAACCCTATCCCGATTTAAATTTTCTAGTAACCCTTGCATTGCTGCTTCAGATTGAATACAGCGCGGCTTGTAAACTATTTTTCCTATCTCCGATTTATTTATCTCTAATTCAACGATGACTACGCTTTTACCACCAGCATGATTATCTGATTTCCCCAACTTGAATGATTTAATTTTCGATATTGGTTTTCCCTCAAAGAAAGTCTTGCTGATTCGAGCTATATCGCTCCCTAAACGCCGAATCAGTTCTTCCCCATAATTGCACTCAAAACGAGTTATTTGTGCCAACCAACGCGCCATTACCGGAAATTGGGAATAAAACCGATGATAACACCAACCGTTTTCAAAGGTTTCTTCTAAGTAGGCAATATAAGCCTCTGGATTATCTACCGATTTATCAACATTCTTTTTGCTGCAATAAACATTAATATTTGCTTCTATAGCCCAGGCTAAGGCAAGATCAAAGCGATTGAGCAGGTGAATTTGAAATTCTCTCACCACTTGATCCACAATCTCACAGTTCCCCAAAGTAGCATTAACTTCCTGGCGCACAGGTTCCAATGTTTTGTACACCAACCGTAAAAATGGTTCGCACGCTTTCGCAAATTTTCCGTAGTAAATATCTGCTTCGTACCAGCCACTCCCTACAAATTCCTCTTTTGGTAAATCCAGCGTCAATATTGCAGCTTTGTATGTTTCCAGCCATTCAGTATGGGGTTTAACGAACTCGTTTCTGTTCTCTTCTGGCAAATTCGACAAATTTCGTTCGTATAATTTATAGTTTGTTAGCAGTTCCTGTACTTCTTCAATTGTTGATTTACCAATTGTTCCTTGTTCATAGGAATCCTTAATTAACTGTGCAGCCAACTTGCCTGTTAGCTTTTTAATGTTCCAGTTATCCAAAATTCCCAACTGTGCATTACACGCTACCTTTGCTTCGCCCTTAGCCAATTGTTCAACTATCAGCCTTCGCTCAGCTAAATTACTAGCACGGCAAGCCAGTTCCACAATTAAAGAATCATCAAGCATAGCTACACAACTACTAAACTTCCCACGACAAATCAAACTTACTCCCACTAAGAGTTTTTACCTGAGCAAGGCTCTGTTAACTCACATAACACAGTTTGATCAAGCTTTAATCTATCTGTAGCAACGCTTTACCTAGCGTGCCTTTAGGGGAAAAACTCAGTGTTTTAGGCTAGCATCACAGGATTTAAATCTGGTGCTAGCCTGCAAATCAAAACCTCAGGTGTAAGCTGAGCAACTGTAACCAGTCAGGTTACTTAGTTGTGCCATCGCAAAGCAAGGTTACAGGACCGAAACTACAGGTGCTTGCACACTGCGCTGCGATATCGAGTTGCCCTAAAGCATCATTGAGCAGTTCCACAAAGGTTTCATCCTGCTTTGCTACAGATGCTGGCAGAGACAGCTCAGATACAATGCCGAATAGTTCAGGATTAGCCATCAGATCGCTACGAAATTCTGCATCAAAAGCCGCTTTATGCAACAGCTGTTCTAGCGCTTCATATGCGACGGAAGGCTTTTCCAGAGTAGCGTTTGACATTGATAAACTCCTTAATTCATTTTAGAAGCTTGACTGGTCTCGGTTATGCTACCAGAGCAAAATAAACATTTCTAGCGATCTAGATCGCCTATATTGTGTGACATTTAAGGCAAGTTCATAAAACCTCGCCTTCCCTTAGCAATCAACAAAAATCAGATTTTGTGAAAGCTTTGTGGAGTAAGACTTTGCTCTGAACTCACGGGTGAGTTGCCGCTGGGTTTTCCTGAAAAATCTTAATTTTACTTCACAATATTGTGCTAGATTAAGGAAAATAGACACAAAGATTTACACTAAAACTGGGTTTGACGAGCAATTTATGTCTGCTTTGGTGAGAACAGAAGAGCGTTAATATATTGAGAATCCCACACCAAATCTTTGATTTGAGTGCGGGAGTATGTAAATCGCCAACCTTTTTACCACAAGGGAAGTAGGCATTAGTAAGGCAGAAACAGCACAGATTTACCATCGTATATTTTCCAATATATCTTGACTTTTGAATAATTTTTTGATAATCAAAGATTTATCGTGACAGACCAACAATACGGAATATTTGAGCGGCTGAAGAATTTTGCCGCCTTTACGTTATAATATTTAGGTTGACGGCGCTGCCGGTTTTGATGTTTTTTTATCATAAATTACATGCTATTGAAAATTCAGACGCAATACTGATAATCTGTAAGATAATGATGGGGTGCTAAGGCGGCTTACTTTGACAAAATTGGCTTGACTGCTTCGGAAAAATTACCCAATACAGATGCAAACTAGGTTATGAGTAAATCGCATAAATTTGACGGTAACTTTTGGCAAAGGCTTTTCGCAATTGTAAGGATATACTGGTATCCTCTATCCGAGGGAAGAGGAAATTTTATGGGGATTTTGCTATCGCTAATTCTATTCCTGTTAATAACTGCTTTGATTACCGTCAGCGGGATCGGTTTAGTAGGACAGCACTACTTTCCAGAAATATCTAACAGTATCGCTCCCGGTTTAGCCAATTATTTGAGTAATATAATACAGTCGCCAGCTATTTATCTTATTGGCTTACTTTGGCTGGCTACAATTGTTGGGTTTGCCTACTACAGTCAATTGTTAAAAGAGCATGGGCAACCTTGGTCAATGTCGGTAATCCTGCTCTTATTACTGGTAGCAAGCACGGGTGTGAGTGTGCTTGGTAGTTATTTGTCACGAGATTTGATGACGGCGTTGGCACAAAGGCAGGTGTCAACCTACTTTCCTTTGTTATTACTCTACAGCGGTTCGCTGGTTGTAACTGTTCCATTAGTGATATTTTCCAATTACACGAAACAGAAACTTCGGATTCACTGGCAACAATGGCTAACGAACTATTTCCTAGAGAAATATCTCTATAATAGAGCATATTACGAACTAAAAGACCGATCTGATGTAGACAATCCAGATCAACGCATATCGAAAGAAGTTGAATCTTTTACTCAAACAATCTTAGATTTTGGGGTAGCGATTTTCAATCAAGTTATTAATCTAATCGCTTTGGGAATCGTTCTCTGGTTTATTTCTAAAATACTGGTTATTATTATAGTGGTTTATTCTGTGTTAATAAACCTGATAGTGATTTATCTCAGTCGGAGGTTGGTAAATCTAAACGGGGAAAAACTACAGCAGGAAGCCAACTTCCGTTATGGATTGATTCGCATCCGGGACAATGGGGAATCTATCGCCTTCTCTTCAGGGGAGAATCAGGAATTGAGTGTGTTGAAGGGGCAATTTGGTAAACTGATTAAGAGCTTTAATCTGATCGTCGGCTGGGAAAGAAATATAGAATGCTTGACTGTGGTGTATCAAAATTCTCTGTTCATTATACCGTACTTAATCGTAGGGCCGTTGTATTTTAGCGGTGAAGTTGAGTTGGGAGCAATTACTCAAGCGAGTATAGTCTGCATTCAGGTTTCGGTGTCGTTATCGGTGATTATGCGCCGATTTGATTCGCTGAGTGTGGTTGTGGCTGTAGTTGATCGATTAGCTAAGCTGGCGGAAGCTTTGGAAGAACCAAAGGTAGAACAGGATGTCAATAAAATCGAATCAGCTGAGGATAAGCGCTTTGCCCTCGAAGGACTTTCTTTGCAGACTCCTAATGGGGAACAGACTTTGGTTAAAGATCTATCGGTAGCGATAGAACCTGGTGAGCGAATATTGATTATGGGGGCTAGTGGCTGTGGTAAGAGTTCTCTGTTCAGAGCGATCGCGGGATTATGGAACAAAGGAACAGGTCGGATAGTGCGACCTAGCTTAGAAGAAATTTTATTTTTGCCCCAACGTCCTTACATGATACCGGGCACATTGCGAGAACAGTTACTTTACCCAAATACGAGTCGCTCTATTTCTGATGAGGAACTGGAGTTAGTGCTGCACAAAGTTAACCTTTCCGAATTGCTTTCCAAGGTAGGTAGCTTAGAGGCACAACTAGACTGGAACAAAGTTTTGTCTTTAGGAGAACAACAGCGTCTAGCCTTCGCAAGACTTTTGCTCAATCGACCTCGTTACGCCTTCTTAGACGAAGCAACTAGCGCATTGGATTGGCAAAATGAGAAACAACTTTACCAACAGCTACAGCAAACCGAAACCACCTTTATCAGTGTCGGTCACCGAGAGAGTTTGCTGAACTATCACCAAAAAGTGCTGGAACTCTTGAGTGATTCTAGCTGGCGGCTGATCGCAGCTGAAAACTATCAAATGGTAATAGGTAATCGGTAATGGGTAATAGTTAGGACTGACGCGGGGACACACCGGACACGGCGACGGGTCGAGATTTAATTAAGGGCTATTTGCCGGACATCATATGAATCCAATTACCAATTACCAATTACCAATTACCAATGTTAGTATTTTTTAGCTTTTACGTACTTAAAAACCTGTCGCGGTAAAAGCTGCCCAATAAAAGGGATTGGCAAAAGGATAGGGGCGGCGCGAGCGGATTTTCTTGATCGCATTTTCAATCGCCGCCGCAACAAGTTTGCGTTCCTGTTTAGGCAAATTTGCCAGCATTGGCTCAATTTTAGGTTTAAGTTGACCCAGAATAATTTCGCACTCGCTGCTGGTCAGATCCCGTAACCATATTTGGGCATCTTTGAGGGCGATCGCAATATCCGCCGCTTCTATTAGGTGATGTTTCCTAATATTTTCATAAAATCGACCGAGCAAAAAGGTTGTCGCCAAGTCATCGACTCGCCAAAGACTGGTGACAACGCTGGGACTACCTGCGTAGAGGAAGCTGCTAGGCCAACCAATATATTCATCGCTCAAGCTCTGGTCAATTGTACCCGTTTCCCAGGCAGAAAGCGTGACCAGGCGGCATCTTTCCAGGTTGAATCGAAAAATTTCAGCTAAAGTGAGGCGGATATCTGGCTTCCGTTCGCTTTGGGCTAATATCAGTGCTGAGTCTAACGGCGAGTTGGAATTAAACTCCCCTTGACAGCAGAAGTGAATGCAGTGTGCTTCTAAAAAGTTGCCATCAACTGTACTAGCTGCTTCGTCTGCCTCCTGCTTCACCAAAACTTCGGCGGAGGGGAAGAAGGAGCAAATCGTCGCCACTTCCAAGTTAGTGTAAACGAGATCCTTGGTTGGATCTTGGACGGCAAATAAGTGACTAAAAATATACCGTTGCTGATTTTGGCTTAATTGCAATAATTGACAGCTGGGTGCATATCCCACGCCGCGAGTAAATCGATCCAACAGACATTTATTTGGCTGACCCTTCAGCGGCAATGCATGAAGTGGTAATAAATGCAACCAGCGATGGGGAATTAAAATCAAGCGATCGCATCCCGATGGGATCTGCGCCAATATCTCGTCAATCTGCAATATGTAGGATAATTGACGCAAAATCTGACCTAGCTGGTCTTGCCATTGGTCTTTTTCCTTGTAGGAAGCCAAATCTCTTAAAGCTTTCAAGTCTTGGGATGAGGATTGCCAAACTGTGGGATGGGGCGAGCGAAGGCTGATAGCAAATGTCACAATCTTATCGTCGGCAATATACCATTGAGCGATTGTAGTTTTGTCATCGGTGAGGGCAAAGATATCGCTAAAAGAAATCGGTTCCACCTGTTGGATAGACTTAAAGCGAGGGTCTACTTTGTTGATTTCCTGGAGCAAGTTATCCCATTGCTGTTGTAAGTAATTTAACTCTTGCTGAATTCTCAATTTTGTGCTGCGATTTTCTAGCTGATATTTCCAATCTCCACAAGCTTGTAACTGTCGCTGTTTGGCTGGAATTTGCCGTCGCAATTGGTCGAGTAGGTAGCAAGTTTTTTGATATTCGTTTTGGTTGGGATAGAAGTTCCGCTTAGGGTAAAGATTTTTACGCACCAAGAGTTCGACCAAATGACGGGCTTTGCTGCGCTCGACGAATTCTAAGGCGCGGTTATAATATTCTGGATCCTGTTTCCCCAGTTCTAAACAAACTTCCACGATACAAGCGTATAGCTGATGCGGGTCAGTTTCAAAGCCAGAGGCGATTTCAGTTTGCAGGGATTCTAGAGTATCAATGGCAATTTCTATTGCTTTAAAAGCAGCCGCTAACTGTCCTGCATCTCGGTAGGCAAGTCCCAGATTAAATTGAGTTTCAATATGATTCGTGGGAAAATATTCACGAGTGCGTATTTCTAACGCTGCCTTGTAATGACGAATTGCCTGTGGCAAACTTTCGGCTTTTATGCTCTTGCGACAACGGTAGATATTGCCCAGACTATTTTGGATTTCTGCCCAGATTTCGGGAAAGTTTTGCTGGTTAAAGACAGAGGCAAATATTTCATATCCTGTAATAGCAATCTCTAAATTTTGTTCTCGGTTTCCCATGGGGAAATCTACCAGGAACTGGCTCAACTTGAAAAGATCTAACGCCATGTGCTGCGCTAGTTCCGGCTCCAATTCTGATAAACTGTCTTGAGCAAAACTTCGCAACTCGCAAGCCAGATTTTGATCCACAAAACTGAGATTTGCTCTTAGTAATGAATCCACCTTTTGCAAATTGCCGTTGCTGTCGTGAATTGTCCCCAATAGCTGCATCAAGAAATCAAAATACTCTTGCGGGGTAACCTGAGTAGAGGAATTCCCACAAACTCCCAGGAGACTCCCGGCGATATTCATTAAACGATTCGCCCGCGTTGGATCGCCCCCTTTTGCCAGATCGCCTGCTACTTTCAGCATCGTCTGGACTAGACCAGCATCGACTAAGTTGCGGTTTATCCGCAAAATCTCTGGTTCTTCGCTGCTGACACAGGTAAGGAGTCGATCGATTAGACTTTGGTAGGCTTCTTGGCGTAGTTCGTTCATGGGGTGGACTCTGTGGAGTGCGATCGCAGATCTACATGTAGCCGATTTTATGTCTAATTTGATACTACTTTCTCTACCTATCTCCGCTAAATTAATTATTAAATTTAAAAACTTCCCTGCTTGTGACTCTTCCTTTCTCTTCCCTCTGCGCCCTCTGTGCCTCTGTGGTTCATTAAAATAGCTTTCTCTCAAGTTAAAATCGTCCCTCCCATCAATCGTTCATAGCGATACTTTAATTCAGCCTTTAAAAAAGGCCATCGATTCAAACTTTCATCTTTTGCAATAACTTTTTCAGCCGCATCGCGCGCCAAAATCAAAACATCCTGGTCTTCCACCAAACTTGCCAAAACAAAATCCGCCATCCCCGCTTGACGAGTGCCCAAAACTTCACCGGGACCCCGCAAACGCATATCCATTTCGGCAATAAAAAAGCCATCCTGCGACTGTTCCAACACATTCAACCTCTGTCGCGCATCGGCATTTGTAGAACTACTCATTAATAAACAATAAGATTTCTCCGCCCCCCGACCAACGCGCCCTCGCAATTGATGCAACTGAGATAAGCCAAAACGTTCCGCATGTTCAATGAGCATTACCGTAGCATTCGGCACATCCACGCCCACTTCTACCACCGTAGTAGAAACGAGGATTTGCGTTTGATTATCCCGAAATTTATTAATAGCTTCGTCTTTTTCAGCCGAACTCATGCGACCGTGAAGCAATCCTACTTGAAATTGCGGAAAAATAGCTTCCGAAAGTTTCTGATGTTCTTCAATTGCCGAACGTAAATCTAACTTTTCCGATTCTTGCACCAAGGGTAAAACAATATAAACTTGTCGCCCCTGGGCTATTTCCCGGCGCATCAAGTCGTATGCTTGGTTGCGTTCTCTACCCGATAATACGGTTGTTTGAATTGCTTGTCTTCCCGGTGGCAATTCATCAATTTGACTCACATCTAAATCCCCGTGAATTGTCAGGGCTAAAGTCCGAGGAATCGGCGTTGCTGTCATTGTTAATACGTGGGGTTGTTCGCCTTTTTGCTGCAAACGCGCCCGCTGATGCACGCCAAAGCGGTGCTGTTCGTCAATTACTACTAACCCCAAACTCTTAAAATTTACCGGGTCTTGAATGAGGGCGTGAGTCCCTACTAATAAAGGTAATTCTCCTGTTTCTAATTGGGCGTGAATTTGACGGCGTTTGGCTGCTTTAGTAGAACCTGTGAGCAGTTCTACCGGCAAATGCAGCAGATTAAACCAGCTAACTAATTTGCGATAATGTTGTTCTGCCAATACTTCTGTAGGTGCCATTAATGCGGCTTGATAACCGGATTGAATTGCGGCGAGAATGGCAATAACCGCGACGACGGTTTTACCAGAACCAACATCTCCTTGAACCAATCGATTCATCGGGGCGGTTTTTTCTAAATCGTTGAGGATGTCGCCGATAACTCGCTCTTGGGCGTTGGTTAATTTAAAGGGTAGAATTTCGTAAAATTGTTCGATTAATTGACCTGTAGGCGCTAAAACTGCCCCCGTTTGCCTGCGGCGTAAAGTTTGACGGCGTTGGAGAAATCCTAATTGCAAGTAGAAGAATTCATCGAAGACTAAGCGATGGCGCGCGGCTTGTTTTGCGGCGGTGTCGGCGGGAAAATGGATGTTAGCGATCGCATCGGATAATTCGATTAACCCATAGCGATCGCGCAACGCTACCGGCAAAGGATCTGGCAATTGTTTTGCTGCGGGTAACGCCGCCATCGCCACCCGTCGGATCAAATCCGCTGGCACTCCCTCGGTTAAAGGATACACCGGCACGACGCGACCGATCCCGTGAGAATCGATGGTATCGTCTGGATCTCCCAATACTTCTATTTCTGGATTGTCTATTGAGATCCCATACTTATTTTTCTTCACCAAACCCGAAGCCGCAACGACTGTGCCTTCTGTATAGCGATTTTTCATCCCTTCTTGCCAAGGGCGATTGCTGTAGCGCGTGCCAGCATAAAATCGATGCAGCTTAATTTGCCCGGTTTTATCCTTCAATAACAGTTCAAAAATCGTTAATTTCTTATTTTTTGGGCTAGTAAAGCAGTTGCAGCGTTTTACCGTTCCTACCAAGGTAACAGTTTCCCCTTCGATTAACTCCGCAATATCTACCTGACGCGCATAATCAATGTAGTCGCGGGGGTAGTAAAACAAAATATCGCGGACTGTATATAAACCCAGCTTTTGTGCTAAATATTCTCCCCTGCGCCCAATTCCTGGCAACTGCCCCAAAGCTTGGTCGAGTAAAATTGTTTGGTTAGATTGATTTACAGGGGTTGTGCGGGGTAATTTGGTATTGGTAATTGGTAATTGGTCATTGGGAAGTTCTTCTAACACATTCCCCGCGTCCCCACGTCCCCCCGTCCCCGCGTCTCCCCCACTCTCCTGCTGCATTTGAGCGAGAAACCGACTTGCTTCTGCTACGAGTTGCTGTCGTTCTTCTAGGGTTAATTGAGGATAGTTAGCAAACCTGGACGCCATTTCTTGCCATTGGCGTCGTTCTACAAGGGTACTATCTGGGAGGGTTTGACCGAAACTGAGACAAACAAATTCACTGAAGCGATATTGTTTGCCCACCAAATCTGTAAAACCCCGTTCTGCTTCGACTGCCAAAGCTTTGTGCAATCTTTCCCAATCTAATTGATTATAGGTCATAGGTAATAGGTAATAGGTAATAGGTAATAGGTAATGGGTAATGGGTAATAGGTAACTCAAGTTGCTAGTTATCTCTCTGGGAGCGGCTAATGGCGTTACTAGGCTCTGCCGTGGTCACGAGGCTAATGTCAGTAAAAATCCTATATTAGCAATTAGCAATTAGCAATTAGCAACGGCGAAGTTTATAACTAGCAACTTGCGTTAGGTAATGGAATTATTCCTTTCTCCAATCGCCAATTACCAATTACCAATTACCCATTACCTATTACCACTAACTAATCATCAAACCAACTGGCACGCCATGCTGATTCTGCTTCGGCGACGGCGCGTTCGCGTTGTTTCTTTTGATACTCGCGTTCAATCCCGCGCAGTTTAGCTACCAGGTTGCGAATTTGGTGGCGATATGCCATTACGGTGGGATCGGCTAATTCAATTTCTGATAACCGCAGGTGAATGGCATAGACGTGAGTCACGGTGGAGCTTTGCAGCTCGTCATCGTCTTCTGCTTCAATTACCAAGTTTAACAAGTTGGGCGGGCCAGCGACGCTCTCGGCGGCTGCTTCTACTTTGGCGGCTGCTTCTATAATAGATTCGGGTATTTTTTTGGGTAAGATTTCTGTTTGCTGTAATAAACGGTTGCTATCGCGGGAGGTTCTTTGTAGGGTTTTGGCGATCGCTATTTCCACGCTTTCCAGCCAAGCGACTAACTCTTCCGGTTGCCGTCCCCTTGGCACTTTAGTTACATATGATACTTCCTCTCCCCCGTTATTTCCCTGATGTTCCTGGGTGGGTACGGAGGCGAATTCGCTGGGAATGGGCGAATGAAATTGCCGGAGCAAACGTTCTTTAGCTTTTGCCGCGATTTCCCGGAGGGATTGTTGCAATTGTTGCCGCTGGCTGAAGGATAGGTTGAGAAATTCGTCGGGATAGCCTTGGGTACAAAGGTGATAGCTTGCCAATACTAATTGGTGGCGCACTGCTTGCCCCAAGGCGTCGAGATATCCGGCATAACTATTGTGGAGTTCTGTGGCGATCGCGGCGATCGCTTCCTCCAATGCTGACAAATCCCGCGCTATGCGCTCAACTGCTCCAGCCATAACGGTACAACTGCAATCCCAGGACAAAATTCCTGTTTTCTAGCGTAGCCCAGAGATGGCGCATGGGTACATCAAAGGCCAAATTGATTTTTTTCACCCATGCCCCATGCCAGGTGCCATCTACGATCTGACTCAAGTTGCTAGTTATCTCAACCTTGTAGCTAATGGCTAATGGCTAATGGCAGGAGCGGGACTTACGCAAACACCAAAGTTTCTCTGAAAAATCGTTGGTTTGGTAACAAGATATCTACGCAGAAACTTTGGTGATAGGCTTGTCGTGCGTAAGTCCTGAGGATATGATTGAGCATCTCTCCCAATTAGCAATTAGCCATTAGCAATTAGCAATTAGCAACGCCCAAGTTTATAACCAGCAACTGACGTGATTAGTTGCCACCCATTTGCGCGGCGACTTCTTCAGCAAAGTTGCTTTCTTTCTTTTCAATCCCTTCGCCGAGTACGAAGCGGACGAAGCGACGGACTTGGATCTTTTCACCAATTTGACCAACAGCCTGCTTGACCAACTCTTCCACGCTGATATTTTGATCGCGGATATAAGGCTGATCCATCAAAGACATCTCTTTCAGGCGTTTTTCAATCCGTCCCTGAACGATCTTTTCTTTGACGTTGTCTGGTTTGTTCCCCAAGTCATCCCGTCCCATTTCAATTTCTTTCTCTTTGGCGACGACTTCAGGGGGAATATCCGCTACTCTAACGTACTCAACGTTGGGACAAGCTGCTACCTGCATCGCAATGTTCCGCACCAAGGCTTGGAACTCATCGCGACGCGCCACAAAGTCGGTTTCGCAGTTGACTTCCACCAGTACGCCGACTCGTCCGCCGGTATGGATGTAGCTGCCTACCAGTCCTTCTGCGGCTACCCGGTCTGCTTTTTTATCCGCCGAGGTGATGCCTTTTTTCCGCAGCCATTCTACAGCCTTGGTCATGTCACCGTCGTTTTCTGCCAGCGCTTTTTTGCAATCCATCATGCCAGCGCCGGTTTTTTTTCGCAGTTCTTGGACTGCTTTTGCCGATATTTCCGCCATTTTCTGTTTGATTCCTACCTAACTACCGTTCAACGAAGCCGATTATTCTTCGCCTTCGTCCTCTTCATCAGTATCCGCAAAATCGCTCTCGTCGTACTCGTATTCTTCTTCAGCGCCTTCGTAATCTTCGTAATCTTCTTCGACTTCACCTGCGACTTGACCGTGACGCCCTTCATAGATAGCGTCTGCCAATTTTCCGATTATGAGTTTAATTGACCGAATCGCGTCATCGTTGGCGGGAATGGGGATATCCACCACATCGGGGTCGCAGTTGGTATCCAACAGGGAGACGATGGGAATTGACAGCTTCTGGCATTCTTGGACGGCGTTGTATTCCCGCCGCTGATCTACGATCAGCACGATATCGGGTACTTTCCGCATCAGCTTAATGCCGCCCAGGTATTTTTGCAGCTTTTCCATTTCGCGGCGCAGGACTGCGGCTTCTTTTTTAGGCAACAAATCGAGGGCGCCATTTTCTTGACGGCGTTCCAAGTCTTTCAAACGCTCTACCCGCGTTTTAATCGTTGTCCAGTTGGTGAGCATTCCACCTAACCAGCGTTGGTTTACAAAGTAAGCTCCGCAGCGTTGCGCTTCTTGTGCTATAATCCCTGCTGCTTGCCGTTTTGTGCCGATAAACAGGAATTTTTTGCCTTGTTCGGCGGCGGTACGCATGTAGCTGTAGGCATCTTCCATCAGCTGAGCCGTCTGCACGAGGTCGATAATGTGAACCCCGTTGCGCGAGGTGTAGATATAACGAGACATTTTGGGGTTCCAACGGCGGGTTTGGTGTCCAAAATGAACCCCTGACTCCATCATTTGAGCCAAAGAAACTACTGGCATCTGATTTTTACTCCTGATTCGGGTTAATCCTCCATCCAGGGGTATTTCGCTGGGGGTTTGAATATCCCCGGAAACACCCGAAACCCCGGATGTGCGATTTTTTGACGACAATCTTTAAGCTAGCACAATTATGCTTCTAAATAACCCAATCATTCCACAACGATTTCGTGGGTACCTCCCAGGGGAGTAGCTTCCTTTGTGGCAGAATCGTAAGCCCAAGCTTTGAGGTAGGATTTACCTGGGGGCAATCCAGAAGCATTAATTGTAACGTCCCAACCCGAGCTTTTATAAGCAGGATTGTTCAAGGCTTTGGCAACATCGGGTCTAGGTAACTTTACCTCAGCAACTGCGACGACGGTTTTGTTGTCTGCCAGTGTAATAATTACCCGTTCTGGTATTTTGTTTTTGCCTGGTAGAAACGCCCATCCAGCGATTTTTACTGTAGCTGTCTTTGCGACCTCGTGTTTGGGTCCGATAGAGTCATTTACTGTATCAAAAAAACCTGTTTTGCTTGGGTCTGATGGGGATTTGAATTTGACTTCGCTGGCATTTTTAACCCCAGGGATGGTCTTGCTGTTTGATGGATCGGTTTTTGTAGCGGCTGCTTTTACGGGTGTTGCTGCTGGTGAGGAATTTGCAGATGTTGATGCATCGCCCTTTGTTTGAGAACCTTCTGTACAAGAGGTTAATGAAACCGCGAGGATTGAGATCAAAAGCCAATTTTTTGTGCGATGAAACATAATTACCTTTGCAATTCAAATAAGTTTTTGAGATTTGAAGGTTGCTGCAACAGAGTAACGTAAATTTACCTAGCGGTCAATGGTATGGGGCAAGCGCTAATTGCTAATTGCTCATGGCTAATCGCTAATTATTCTTTCTCACCTGCTGGATTTCGGCGTAAGCGGCATAAACCCCTTGGACGTTGTACCAATTGAGAAAAATTCGCGCAATTTCCCGGGCTAATTGCGTTTGACCTCGGTTTATTAGTTGTTGTAAGAAACCTGCCATTGTTTTTTCGTTGAGTCTGCCGCCGAGGGTGAGAAGTCCCCAGAGAAGTCGATGCAGTGGGGTCATTTGAATCATCATCCGCACTTCGGGTGTCGGATGTTTTTGATAAAACAAGACGCCCATGCGTCCTCGTTGGATTTCTTTTTCTATTAAGTTGGGAATTTGTGCCAGGGAGAAGGGCGGATGCCAGTGGTAGCCGACAGCGTCAGGACATTTGATCAGTTTAAGACCGAGTTGTTTGAGGCGCACGCCTAATTCTAGGTCTTCCCAGCCGTAGAGTTGAAAGCGAGTATCGAAGAGTCCAACTGCGATTAGCCAGTGACGCGCGATCGCTACATTCCCCGTGGCAAAATATGCAGCAGAAAAGTCGGTAATTTTGTACGGTTCTGAAGTAGGGTCGTCAAAGTTACAGGTGTTGATGACTCTACCATAGGTGAATAAACGATCGCTCCCTAAAGTCTTTTCTCCCTGTAGGAGGGCGTCTGCGTGCGCCTGGAGAAAGTTTTCCGTCACCACTAGATCGCTATCGATAAAGATGATAGTATCCCCTAGTGCTTGTTCTACGCCTAAGTTGCGGGCGGCGGCGGGACCTGCGTGAGATTGAGCGAAACGTCGCACGTGAGGAAATTTGGCGGCATTTGCTTCTAACCATTCCAGCGTGCCATCTGTGGAACCATCATCCACCAGCACTACTTCGTAACCCGTAACGAGGCTACCCTGTCTCAGATGCTGTTTTTCCAAGGCTAGGAGGCATTTTTCCAGGATAGGTCGGCGATTGTAAGTTGGAATGACGACGCTGAAAAACACGGCGAGCTAAGAATGAGTCCCGGCTCATTGTAAAGACTTATTAATGCTTTGGCAATCGCTGATTAGCAAAAAATAAAACTGTACGATGGCTGACAGAATCGGCAGCGATTGGATAGATAATGGAAGTTTGTCGTTTTTAGACGATGGCAGTTCAGGACTTAGGCAGGTCGAGGCCAGAAACCGGGTTTCTGAGTCAATCTCTGGTTGCCAAACCCAGGATTTTTGGTAGAAACCCGGTTTCTTTGGGTTTCTGAGTCACGATTTTTCGTAGAAACCCGGTTTCTTTGCGTGTTTTGAACTCGCGATCGCATCGCCACAAGAGGAAGATTGGGAATGAAAGCTCAGGATTTGAACGGAAAAACCATTGCATTTGCGGGTTCTGGCGGTTTAGATAGTTGTACGATTACCCGTTGGCTGACCGATAAAGGTGTCAACGTTGTATGTTTTACCGCTGATTTGGGTCAACCCGATGAAGAGGATGTGGAAGCAATTGGCAAGCGCATGTCGATGGCGGGGGCGGTAGATTTTGTTTTGTTACCCGCGCGGGATGCGATCGCTCAAGCCGGTGTAGATTTAATTCAAACCCAAGCTTGCTATGAAGGACGCTACTGGAATACGACTGCAATTGCCCGCTGCGTCCTCACCAAAGCGATGATTCAAGCAATGAAAAAAAGAGGGCTGACTATATTCAGCCACGGCGCAACGGGACGGGGTAACGACCAAGTCCGGTTTCAGCTAATTACTAATATGCTCGCCCCGGATTTTGAAGTTTATGCACCTTGGCGCGATGAGGAATTTTTAGCACGCTTTCCCGGGCGCAGCGAAATGATTGATTTCTGTCAAGAAAAAGGTCTTCCCGTCACCGCATCGAAAGATAAACCTTATTCCACCGATGCGAATATGCTCGGTTTAACCCACGAATCGGGATTGTTGGAATCTCTAACAACTCCGGCTCATTTTGTCAAGCCAATTATGGGTTGTTATCCCGCCGATGCACCCAACGAAACCGAAGAATTTACCGTGACTTTTGAGCAAGGTCGTCCGGTTAAAATTAACGGCAATGCGGTTAATTTGGTCGATGCATTTCTGCAAGCAAATGCTATCGGCGGACGCCACGGGATTGGGATTGGCACTCACTTAGTGGAAAATCGCTTTGTGGGGATTAAATCGCGCGGTGTTTACGAAAGCCCAGGAGTAGAATTGTTGGGAACTTGCTATGCATTTTTACTGCAATTAATTTTAGACCGCCGCGCGCGGGAGTTCTTTGACCAGTTATCCTTATTAATTGCCAAGCAAATCTATCAGGGCTATTGGTTTGATTTGGCAACGCAAATGGCACTCGAAGCGATTAAACGTACCGCAGAATTGGCGACAGGAACTATTAAAGTTTCGCTTTACAAAGGAAATATTTCCTTTGTTTCTGCAACCGATACAAATCATTCTCTATATTCAGAGAAAAATGCTTCAATGGAAGGGATTGGTAGTTATAATCATGCTGATTCGGAGGGACTGCTGCGGGTATTTGGCGTGAGTGCGCGAGTGTTGGCGACTAGCGGACAAGTAACGTTAAAGAGTTAGGTTGAAGAAAGAAACCCGGTTTTTTAGAAAAACCGGGTTTCTGGATAGGAGAAGAAGATGAATGGTAAGCGATCGCATATAATCGCAGTTGTATTAATTCTGGGAATACTATTTCGATTTATCAACCTCGACGGCAAACTTTACTGGTACGACGAAACGCTAACTTCGCTGAGAATTTCCGGACATACTCAAACAGAATTAGTCGAGCAAGCATTCAACGGGCGAGTTATTAGCGTACAAGAATTACAGGAAAAATATCAATATCCCAATTCCGAGAAAGGTTTAACTGACGCGATAAAGGCTTTTGCGGGAAATGCCGAACATTCGCCTTTGTATTACTTAATGGCGCGATTTTGGGGACAAAGTTTTGGTAATTCTGTTGTCAGTATTAGAAGTTTATCGGCTTTTATTAGTTTGCTGGCATTTCCTTGTATCTATTGGTTATCGCTGGAATTATTTGCATCATCCCTGACGGGATGGGTAGCGGTTATTCTAATAGGTGTTTCGCCTTTTCACGTATTGTACGCCCAGCAAGCACGACAATATAGTTTGTGGACGGTGGCTATTTTATTGTCGAGTGCAGCATTGTTAAAAGCAAGCAAGGCAGAGCCTTTAAAAGCAAGCAAGGCAGAGCCTTGCAATACTCGTACCCAGGCTGAGCCTGGGTACGAGTGTAGGGATGCTCTGCATCCTGTAAATTGGATAATTTATGCATTAACAGTAGCCATTGGACTGTATTCCCATTTATTTTTCGGGTTAGTTGCAATTGGACATGGAATTTATATAGTTGCAATTGAAGGCTGGCGATTGAGTAAAAAAGCGATCGCTTATTTACTAGCATCATTGACGGGATTGCTGATTTTTTCACCGTGGCTTTTGATAATTGCCGCTAATTTATCCCAAATTATTCAAAGTACGGCAACAACTAATTCAACAGTGCGAAATTTGCCTTTACGTTGGCTATTAAATTTAAGCAGGCTATTTTTTGATTTGAATCACGGTTTAAGTTTTATCAATCCAATTTTATATATAACGGCAATTTTATCGATTTGGGCGATTTATTTTGTCTGCCGTAACACGCCGAAGCAGACTTGGTTATTTATTTTGACTTTAATTGGAGTCACGGGATTAGCTTTAATTTTACCAGATTTAATTTTAGGAGGACGGCGATCCAGTGTGACTCGATATGCAATACCTTGTTTTTTAGGAATTCAAGTTGCTGTGGCTTATTTACTGACAGTTAAAATAACTAAAAGCCAGCATGTAAAACGGTGGTCATATGTTTTAGTTGCCTTAATTGCCAGCGGGGTTATATCCTGTGTAGCGAGCAGTTTATTTCCAATTTGGTGGCACAATAGCCATACAAATAGTAAATACAATCCCCAAGTTGCTCGAATTGTTAATCAAGCAGAAAGTCCGCTTTTAATTACTGATGAAATTCCGGGAAGAGTGCTGGCTTTTAGTCATTTGCTGAAACCTGACGTTAATCTTCAATTAGTGGTAGAGGGAAATATTCCTAAAATTGCAGATAATTTTGGCAATGCCTTCTTATATCGTCCTTCTGAGAGATTGCGCCAGGGGATTGAGCAAGAGCAAAATTTTAAAATAGAGCCGGTTTATAAAGATTGGCTTTGGAAAATTGAGAAAAAACGTAAGCAGTACAGGAGATAGAAAGCTTGTAGTAAGCGCTTAAGCGCTGACTACGAACCATTGTGTAAAATTCAGGCTATAGATAACCCAGGGATTTAAACCACAGGAGTACAATAGAAAGCTTGTAGTAAGCGCTGAAGCGCTGACTACGAACTATTCTGTAAAATTCAGGCTATAGATAACCCAGGGATTTAAACCACAGGAGTACAATAGAAAGCTTGTAGTAAGCGCTGAAGCGCTGACTACGAACCATTCAAGGCTCTACATAACCCACCCATTTAAACCACAGGAGTACAATAGAAAGCTTGTAGTAAGCGCTGAAGCGCTGACTACGAACTATTCTGTAAAATTCAGGCTATAGATAACCCAGGGATTTAAACCACAGGAGTACAATAAAAAGCTTGTAG
>NZ_JBHFNP010000242.1:0-8438 GCF_041929235.1 Microseira sp. BLCC-F43 | reverse complement strand
ACCGCACGCTGGTAACGGAACAGAAAATCAGCGGGGTAGCCAAAATATTCGTAGCGCATCAACCGCGATAAGGTTTGACTGGGGTCTTGAAAATTGAAGACAAATGAGTTCATTACCGAGTCTTTCCCATAAGCGAGTTCCGGCGGCGTTACGGGTGAGGTTTGCAGGCGCTTAATTTCGTCAAAGATGGCTTGAATAAAGGGTACCGTGGTTTCGGAACGAGTTTGTCCACCTGCAACGAAAGTACCGGGGTAATCAAAGCGGGGACTCCAAAAACCGTAGACGCTGTATGCTAGACCTTGACGAGATCGCACGTTATTAAACAACCGCCCCCCAAATCCATTCAGCACGTTATTTAACACATCCAGCGCCCCATAGTCGGGACTGTCAAACCTACCGCCGAGATGTCCCATTTGGATATAACTTTGCGTCAACTGGGGTTGATTGACAAAAAATATCCCTCCCTGGTTCGCTTGAGATACTGGCGGTAGCGGCGGAACTTGCAGTTGCGGATTCCTTTTCCAGTCGCCAAACTTTGCTTGGATCAGATCGCGCATCTTTTTACTGTCAAAATCCCCCACAATTCCCAGTATCGCGTTGTTGGGGTGGAAATATTTCTGGTAAAAACTCACCACGTCTTCGCGAGAAATATTATCCAGGGTGGCATACTCCTCGGTGCGGGCATAGGGACTTTCTTTGCCGTAAATTACTTTTTGGAATTCCCTACTCGCAATTGCTTCTGGGTCATCGTTGCGACGGGCAATGCTACCTTTAACTTGCACTTTGGCTAAATCTAGCTTGTCTTGGGGAAACGCCGGTTCCCGTATCACTTCCGCAAACAGTCCAAATACTTCCTCTATATCTTCGCTGAGGGCGCTAAAACTGGCACTTCCCGAAGTACTGCCAATACCAGTTTCCACCGCCGCCGCCCGTTGTTCTAATAACTGGTTGAGTTCGTCTGCAGAATGCTTGGTAGTACCGCCACTCCGCATTACAGTCCCGACTAACCCTGCCAATCCTACCTTGTCTGCCGGTTCGGTGCGATCGCCCGTGCGAAATATTGCCATTCCCCCCACCAAGGGCAAGTCTTTATCTTCCATTAGATACACCACCATCCCGTTGTCCATCTGGTAGCGGGTGTAGGCGGGTATCTGGATTTCTGGAATCGGCGGAAAGGATAATTCTGTGTAATGCCGCGCCGCCTGTGCTACCGCTGGCGTGCGCCACAGCAGCAACAGCACCGCCGTCCCTACAATTAGTCCCATCGCTTTGATGCCGCGAAGCAACCGACTCGGAGCTATTTTTGATTTGAGATTGGAATGCATCTTTCCCCTCTTCCGTGCTATTTTATTTTTATTTCCCGACAAAATGAGACCAATTGGTCTCAAAATCTTTTTCTGTGGGCGGATTTTGTCTCCCAATGGGAGACAAATTTATTCTTTATCCGCAAAATGAGACCAATTGGTCTCAAAATTTCTCGCTCCACAATTTATCCCCAATTGGGGACAAAATTTTTCGGACTCATCCCTGTTTGGGTAGAAGGCGCCCGATGGTGCGGTTAGAGGGTTGGAAGGTGGCGTTAGCGACGCGCTGGATATCGGCGGGGGTGATATTAGCGATCGCATCTAACTCCTGAAACAGATTTTTCCAAGATCCGGTTTTGACCTCGTATTCCAGCAATAACTCAGCCATGCCGGAATTCGAGTTCAGACTTCGCAACAACCCCGCCCGCGCCTGAGTTTTTACCCGTTGCAACTCCTGCTGGGAAACGGGTTCGGTTTTGAGGCGGTCAATTTCTGCCCGCAACGCCGCTGCCACTTGATCTACGGTATGCCCCGGTGCAGTTAAAGCATAAAACAACATCAAGTTGGGATACTTATCTCCCGGATAACCGCTAAAACCTTGCGCCCCTAGCGCCACTTGTTTTTCTACGACCAAAGACTTGTACAAGCGAGAAGTGCGCCCATCGCTGAGAATGCTGCCGATTAATTCATAAACTACCTCCTCCGGATGATTGATCGCCGGACGGTGGTATCCTTCCAAATACCAAGGCTGGGAAGGCAAGCGCAGGGTTACTTCCCTAGTTTCAGTTTGCTGAGGTTCTGGGGGGATTTGGTTGGTGGAAGAGGGTTTCGCTTGATAGCGACCAAAATAAATCTCAGCCAGACGTTTAACTTCGGCTGGTTTAACATCGCCCACCACAGCGATCGTTAACTTACTGGGGACGTAGTGGGTATCGAAAAACAGCTGCACATCTTCCCGCGTCAAATTGCGGATATCTTCGTCATAGCCAATCACGGGACGCCGGTAGGGATGCACCTTGAAGGCGACATCGGAAAAGGCTTCCATCATCTGACCGATGGGGGAATTATCCGTCCGCAACCGTCGTTCTTCTAAAATGACTTGCTTCTCTTTATAAAACTCGCGAAAAACGGGAAACAGAAATCGTTCCGACTCCAAAGACATCCACAGTTCTAACTTATTCGCGGGGAAACTGTAGAAATAGCGAGTCGCATCGGTGGAAGTATTGGCATTGAGTCCGACTCCCCCCGCCTGCTCTACAATTTGTCCTAGTTCGTTCTGTTTGACGTAAGTAGCGGCTTCGGCTTCCACTTTTTGAAATTCTGCCTGCAATTGGGCAAGTTCTGCTTGCTTACCCGCCGATGACGCCGCCCGAATTTGGGCATCGAGTCGATCTAAACGGTCTAGCAGGGGTTTTTCTGCCTGGTAATTTTTAGAACCGATGCGCGTAGTGCCTTTAAACGCTAAATGTTCCAGAAAGTGAGCCACACCCGTTTTACCATTGGGTTCGTCCGCACCGCCTACATCAGCATAGGTGAGAAAAGAAACCACGGGGGCGCGGTGTTGTTCTAAGACAATAAACTTGATGCCGTTAACTAGGCGAAACTCGGTTACCCGCTGCATGACGCGATCCAGATAAGGCTGAATCGATCCAGCAGGAGTGGATTTAAAATTTACCGTTGTCGGGATTTCGTTGCGGGCTAAGGCGGGTGTCGATATTAGTCCCCACCCCAACACAACGGCAGATAGAAAGGCTATGAGGGTTCGCATTTGTTTAAGATCGTGGGTCATGGGTCATGCTTGATGGGTGTTTGGCGTGCTTTCCCTGCTGAATAATGACTCCATCTGTTAACGATGTATTAAGGATAGGCGGAGTAACCACTTACTCCTAAGACAATAAAGCTACCAGCTTTTGCTGCGGTCAGCCTATCAACGTGGTTATTTATGGGACTATTGAAACGGCCTCCTTTGACAGAAGACGCTACGCGCACCCGCATTATCAAGGCAGCCCAACGGTTGTTTGCCCGCCAAGGGTTTGACGGTACGACGACTCGCCATTTGGCGATCGCAGCTGGGGTGGCAGAAGGTACTTTGTTTCGCCACTTCACCAATAAAAAGGCGATTTTGATTGAGGTGGCGACTCTGGGATGGGTAGAACTGCTTACCGATTTGCTCACCGAACTCAGCGAAATGGGCAGTTACGAAGCGGTGGCGCAAGTAATGCGGCGACGGATGTTCAATTTACAAGAGAATGCCGATCTGATGCGCGTTTGCTTTATGGAGGCGCAGTTTCACCCCGATTTGCGCGATCGCGTCCAAACCGAAGTGATTGCTAAAATGACCGATGTCGCGGAAGCGTTCTTTGAAACGGCGATGGATAAAGGCATTTATCGCCGGATGAATCCCAAGATAGTTGCACAGGTGTTTGTGGGCATGTTTGCGATCGCTGGTTTCAGTCACAATACCATCATGGAACCGGGCGCTTCCCCCCAAGACATCAAGGAAATGGCTGAAGGCATCTCCGATATTTTCCTGCGCGGGGTATTAGCTAAAGGTTAATTGCTAATGGCTAATTGCTAATAGCCAGAAAAAGACAATTAGCCATTAGCCATTAGCCATTAGCATTTGAGCTTGTTTTATCCACCCTTGTACTTCCTCCACCGAAGGACACAAATCTCTACCTTGCATCGTTGCCACCTGCAAGCGCAAAATTTGTTGGTGCAATCTGTCATGAACTCCATGCCTAAAGGCAGGGGCTTGTAGGAAACAATTCTTGCTACCGCTCGAATTTATTCTACAAGCCTACATGACCAGACTAAGGTTTGAAATAAAACCTACGTTCAGAACAAGTGTTAAAATTCCTACCTACGAATGCATGAACCAGTTTGTAGCACTAGAACTTCAGCATTAAACAGGTGTACAAGGGTTAAGCCAGTGTGTTGAAGAAAGTACCGATTCTGAACATTGTCGAGGTTCACATTACCCCCACAAGGGAGATTAAAACTCATGTTTGTATTTGTGTTAGACAGCAGCAAAAAACCGTTAAACCCAACTCACCCAGCGAGAGCAAGAAAAATGCTCAAAACGGGTAAAGCTGCTGTGTTCAAAAGCTATCCTTTCACGATTATTTTGAAGAAGGAAATCGTCAAACCGAACAATCAAGATTTGAGGATTAAAATTGACCCTGGAGCAAAAACAACAGGTTTAGCAATCTTGAGGGAAAAAGTAGTTTTGTGGGCAGCGGAGTTGAGCCATAGGGGGTTTCAGATCCGAGATGCTCTGACTTCCAGGAGACAGTTAAGGCGTTCTCGCAGAAATCGTAAGACTCGTTATCGCCAACCTCGATTCAACAATCGGAGGCGTCATGATGGATGGTTACCACCTTCTTTAATCAGTCGATTGGATAACATATTGACTTGGGTAAAACGGCTATTACGTCTATCTCCAATTACTGCTATCTCGACTGAATTAGTTCGATTTGATACCCAGTTGATGCAAAATCCGGAAGTCTCTGGAATTGAGTATCAACAAGGGTTACTTGCTGGATATGAGCTAAGAGAATATATGCTCGAAAAATGGCATCGTAAGTGTGCTTGACGAAGGTGCTACCGACACCCAATTAGAGATTGAGCATATTGTTGCTAAGTCAAAGGGAGGTTATAATCGTGTATCTAACTTGACCTTAAGTTGCACTAAATGTAACCAAAAGAAGGGAAATAAACCCATCGATCAATTTTTAAAAAGTAAGCTTGAATTGCTTAAGTCAATTATTAGTCAAGCCAAGGGACCGTTAGCTGATACAGCAGCGGTTAATGCTACTCGATGGAAGCTATTTAATTGTCTTAAAGAGTTAGGCTTGCCTGTTGAAACTGGAACAGGAGGCAGGACTAAGTACAACCGTTGTCGCCAAAACTTACCTAAAAGTCACTGGCTTGATGCTGCAAATGTAGGTGCATCAACTCCAAACACTTTAAAGGTTTTGGTATCAAAACCCTTGATTATCAAAGCAACAGGGCATGGAAACCGTCAAATGTGTGGAACCAATGCTTTTGGCTTTCCGATTCGCCATCGGTCAAACACCAAGAGGCATTTTGGTTTCAAAACTGGCGATATTGTCAAGGCTGTTGTCACCAAGGGCAAAAAGGTTGGCTCTTATCTTGGTCGAGTCCTGTGTCGCGCAACAGGCAGTTTTGATATCACAACTGCGGAGGGTAGAGTAGCAGGAATAAGTCATAAGTATTGCTCATTTATTCATAGGAGCGATGGTTATGCTTATCAACAATGATTCGCAAGCCGCTCAGTTGTTTGTGTAAGGGGGAAACTTTCTGACCTATGCGTGAACGACAATGGCTTCCAGTTTCCCCCTTACAAACCCCCGATTATGGTGAACCGGAGTTTGCGCCAGTTTACTTACCGAGGCAATCCCCGCGTGCAATAATAGCCCCCAGTATTGACAAATAACGTTGGGTATGCTATATAATTCTGCCATTGCCACCCACTTACTGATGTGGTGGGCGTGAACCTGCAATCGATTGGCGAGTGCTTGCTTAGTTTCTGGCGATCGCTATCGCTCAATCCAGGGAGTTGGTCTATAGGCCAGCTACGGGGTTGAATCGGGATGGAAGCGGCCTTGAGTTTAGAAGACATGGCTGGTATTCGCGTTATCTGATTCTTCTGATATCCTGTCAGGAGGTGATATCTTTCGCTTAATAAAATCTTACGCTCACAAATGATGCTGACCCAGAGCGACCGTCTGACAGACACAATACTCTTCGGCAAAAGCTTGCGCTTGAGTGACCTCCCAGAGAACACGATTCCCCGCACCTCCCTGGCAGATACTCTCCGCAAGCGGCGGCAGCGACTGGCTAAGCTTGTTAATTTTCCAGTCATGCTGTGGTCGGGATGTCGCCCCTCGCGCAATTATCCCGACAACCGCTTTCCCTTTCGGGCTAGCAGTCACTTTTTATACTTCGCTGGCCTCCCTTTAGAAAATGCTGCCGTTCGCTTAGAAGCAGGCAGGTTAGAGTTGTTCATGGATGAGCCAAGTCTAGATGACGCGCTCTGGCATGGAGAAAAGCCTACACGAGATGAGGTGGGTCAGCTAATTGGGGCAAATGTAGCTTACCCGATGAGCGACTTGTGGACGCGAGCCTATGGATGCGCGACAATTCCAGTCCAAGATGTAATCGTACAGCAGCAACAATCGAATCTGTTCAATCGCTGGTTGTTTTCGGCAAAGCATTTGAGTTGGATCGATTGGGAATTAGCTTATGCGATTGTCAAGTTGCGATTGTGTCACGATGAGGGAGCGATCGCAGAAATTCGCAAAGCTATAGCTACAACTGTAGAAGCCCACAAAGCGGGAATGTCAGCATCCCCAGGCGCTAAAACCGAAGCCGAGATCCGGGCGGCGATGGAGCGCGTCATCATGGCAAATAACATGACAACGGCGTATTCCAGCATCGTCACGGTTCAGGGCGAAGTCCTCCACAACGAACACTATTGTAACCCAGTGCATCACGGGGAGTTGCTGCTGGCAGATGTAGGAGCTGAAACGCCGATGGGGTGGGCATCTGATGTCACCCGCACTTGGCCTGTTTCTGGGTGGTTTTCCCCTTCTCAGCGCCAAATTTACGAGGTAGTACTAGCAGCGCACGATGCTGCGATCGCTCAAATCCGCCCCGGCGTAGAATATCAAGATATTCACATGACCGCCGCGACTGTGTTGACGGAAGGGTTGGTGAATTTAGGCATCCTCAAGGGTGATGTAGAAGAATTGGTGGAAACCGACGCCCACGCCATGTTCTTCCCCCACGGCATCGGACATATTTTGGGCTTGGATGTCCACGATATGGAAGATTTGGGAGATTTGGCGGGTTATGAGATGGGCAGGGTGAGAAGCGATCGCTTTGGTTTAAAATACCTCCGTTTAGACCGCCCCTTAAAAGCTGGAATGATTGTGACTATTGAACCCGGTTTCTATCAAGTTCCGGCAATTTTAAACTACCCCGATCGACGCGCCAAATATCAAGATGTCGTCAATTGGGAGCGTTTAGAACAATTTAGCGACGTGCGGGGCATTCGCATCGAAGATGACGTTTTAGTTACTGAATCTGGGTGCGAAGTATTAACCGCTGCACTGCCAACCGATCCATCCACCATCGAGGGTATGGTTAGAGGGTGGTAGGAAGTAGAAGCGATCGCCTTCTGATTAGGATTGCGATCGCTCCTTTTAGGGGTAAATGGTCGAATTTTGCTACCTTTAAATTTGTGACCTAGCGGAGATAACAAGCAGATAAAATGAACAAGGAGGGCAACAAGTACCAGCCACTCCTAGAATTTTTGCGTGGCAGCAATCAAAACGAAATAATTCTTACTTTTGCTGAAATCGAGGCACTAATAAACGACTCGTTGCCCAATTCAGCCAAAAGTCAGCGTGCCTGGTGGAGCAATCGCAGCAAAGGCGCGCTGCAAGCTTCTGCGTGGATGGACGCTGGCTATCGCGTTGAAAATGTCGATTTTGAGCGGCAGTCGGTTACATTCCGTCAATTTACGATTAGCTATCAACTACAGCGCCGCGATGGTAATGTCGTTTGGAATAGCAGCTCGATCAAATTGTTGCGCCTCCATATGGGATTAACACAGGCAGAGTTTGCAAAACAGCTAGGTGTGCGCCAGCAAACAGTCAGCGAGTGGGAAAAAGGATTGTATGAGCCGACGAGATCAAAGTCTAAGCATTTTGACTTGGTTGCTCAGACCGTTGGATTCGCACCAGAGGAAGGAAGTTAAGGGTTTATCTTTTTATTTGACATTTACACGTTAAACATGTAGGTTAATAGTATCAGTTGGTTTTAGCAAAAGTCAACCATGAATTTTCACAGCAAGGGGATGCGATCGCTACGGCATCGCATTAACCCCAAAACCTTTGTCATCTCCCTCAGACAGATCGCCAAACTCCTCAAAGTAAACCTCAATTCTCAATTATCGGTTGACCTGTCAGCAACCCCGCACGCTTCGTGACGGGGCAAGAGGCGTAAGCCAAAAAGCCCAAGCTGACCAGACTATTCGTTAGAGGCAAGAGTTAAAGACCTACTTCAGGATGCTTGCTAGTCCTGAACTCTAGAACCAGATGATTA
>NZ_JBHFNP010000241.1:0-3493 GCF_041929235.1 Microseira sp. BLCC-F43 | reverse complement strand
TGTCTTCAATTTTCAAGACCCCAGTCAAACCTTATCGCGGTTGATGCGCTACGAATATTTTGGCTACCCCGCTGATTTTCTGTTCCGTTACCAGCGTGCGGTAGAAGCAACAACCGCAGCAGACGTGCAGCGGGTTGCTCGTAATTACCTCAAACCACAGAACATCGTTACGCTAGTAGTAGGTAATCTCACTGATATTAAGCCGCCGCTGACTAGCTTAGCCAAACAAGTAACGCCAATAGATATCGCCATTCCAGCCCCAAGAACCGCCACTTCACAGCGATGAGTGCCTATCAAGGCTACCAATCTAAGATGGGACATTCTGGCAAATGGAGAAGGCGTAAGCGGGAAAAGGGAAAGGGTTTGTTCATCCTTCCCCCTGATCCGTTATCCCTTTTCCCCTTTCCAAGTGTATTGTCCCGCTTTAGGCTGGTAGCCTTGATCAAATCTAGGGATGTAATACAAGCTAGGGTGGGCGTACCGTACAAACTTGTTTCATCATTACTGGTAGGCGATTATAGCGATTCTCAGTTGAATGCAATTAAGCTATCCAATGCACCCCATCTAGTATTTTTTCAAGCTTCACAAAAACTTTAATTAAATACGGATGCGCTTTAAGAAAAATTTAATTCTTTTATAGTAGTCTTAATACTGAAATAGGTTGATGCCAAATCCGCTTATTACACCTCTCCGATTATTTTCGTATCTTCTATTTCACCAGCCCCCTGGTATTTTTCAATCAGGGGGGTAATAGAAGCGGATTTAGTCTGATTGATCTCCAATCTCATATCATCCCAAAAAAAAGCGAGATAATTTTATGCAAATAAACCAGGGTCTGACCAAGTGTTTGGTCTTGTTCGTTGCACCTTTGGCTGGCTTGAGCGTGTCTACTTCAGCGAGTCTGGCTGCTACCTTAGCCTCTTCTGAAGCTAGAGTTACAATCGATAATTTTAGTCATAACCCCTCCTCTATTGCGACTTTGACTGACGCTAAAACTGTCGCGATCTCAACTAACGGTCAAGTCAATGCCGATGCTAACTCCAGTGCTAATTTTATAGCCGATACCTTCTTTCCACTAACACAAGCCAACAACTCCTCTTTGAGTAAAACAAATGGTCAAGGTAGAGAATACTTTGGTTTAGCGCAAAGCTTTGCTCAAGTCATCGGTTACGATTTCGTTGTTCCAGGAGGAACTTTTTCTTTGGATTTTGAGAGTTTTTTAGACTTAAACACATCGATTGACTTTCCACAATTTGAAAGTGCGAATGCTGCTGGGATGATATCTTTTCTGTTGTTTGACAGCCAAACTGAAAGTCTGTTAGACTTCTTTACGCTCTCTGCCAATTTAGAAACTCCAGGACAAAGTGATTTTCTTTATTATGACAATAGTTCGCATATAAGTTTTAAGCAAGAGACTTCTTTCTCTGAATCTTTTGGAGGCAAAAAAGAATCTGCTACAGCGTCTGTCAAAGGTCAATACTCGCGTAATTTTGATAGTTTAACCTATCTAACTTTAGTAGAAATTAAGACTAATCAGGCTAACGTTAAAGCTACGCCTGAGTCTTCGAGTATAGTAGCTTTACTCTTCTTCTGCTTGATAGGTGTTGGGTATGGTATCAGAAGTCAAGCAAGTGGATCAAAGTCAATTCAGGCAGATGGCAACCTTTAACTTTTAGAAATAACAGCAGTTAAGTTCAGACTGTGGACGACAAATTATGCCAATCCACAGCCTGAAAAGCTTCTGTATATACAATTTACCTCTATAAGCTCGAAGCAGAACTAGACGTTGAACTACTGCTACAACGATTGTCAGAAGAAACTTTAGCAGTCACAGTTTGACTCATTTTACCCTCACGATCGCCAGAGGTAATAGCGACACTTTTAGCTACCGCGATCGCGTTGCCATCTGGTGAGCTTATCTGTTTGATTAATACTCTAGCGCGGATCATAATCAATGTCCTTAATGTCAACTTGTCAATATCGGAAACTCGCTCGTTCTGGCTAACTTTTTCAATTTGTTTGATTATACAGAATCTGGTTTAGCTCACTAGATGCAGTCATCTAATTTAAGATTTTATTAATATTTTTGGATGCAACAATGCTCTATAATCCTAGGGAGGGAAAACTGGCTGAAACCCCTGCCACATAAGGGTTGCCACAAATGTAGTCATGTAAGATATTTTCCCAAATGCTGGAAAGTCTCATTTGGTAATCGTTTCAGACGGAAGTTACCCCGCGACGCGGGGTAACTTCTGATTAAAAGATGATAACCCTGATCGGTACTGCTGAAGGCTTTTTAACTTTTGAATCATTTAGCCTTCAGCGATACCTATACTATAACTACCCGGCTAATATCTGATTAACTCGCAGATGAACTGGAGGAAGAGTTAGAACTAGCGGAAGAGGAGGGGTAGTAGTAGTAGTAGTAGGGGGGATGCGACTGAGCATTGGTATAGGTGCTGGTATAGGTACTCGCAGAGTAGAAACCATTGGCATAGGCATTGGCATAGGCATTCGCATTTGCGTACCCGCCTTCTACTTTAGTTGCTTCAGAAACCGCTTCCAGATGTTCTAGATCCGAGATAATCATAGGGTGGCTCCTTCAAATTCAAACTTGTTGTTGGATGAGCGCGCTCAAATCTCTTTTTTCAGAGGTATAAATAATCTATTGAACATAATTGGAATCGTGTTGCCATTTTGGCATATTTTTTTTAAAAAAAACTAAAATTTTCTAAAGTGAACGCTCAGCTACCCGCAACAAAGCTTAAAAAGGGGGTTCTTTAGTTCGCAGTATGCAGCAGAGTGGGTGATATCACTTCCGTTTAGGTAGTCATATGATTAAAGATTGTGCAAACAATCTGGCAAAAGCTGCTCACCTGCTCACCTGCCCACATGCCCACCTGCGGTTTTAATGTGAGTATGTAAACGGAAGCGATATGAGGGGGTAGATCAAAGTGAATAAAAGCTGTTTTAACTCGGTTTTAGCTGTTTTGAGCAGTTTTTCAGTTTCGTCAGCTTTGGCTTGCACCTGAGTTTTTTGCCGATTCTGTACTTTAATCGCCTCTGCCTCGGGTGGGAGGCGGCTTAATTCTGCCTGAGCTGGTTTTAATTCGGCTTGGACTCGGTCTAATTCCTTGGTGGCTTGTTTGAGATCGCCTGAGGTTTGGGTAATCATACCAGTGCGATCGCGTCAAGGTCTAGCATACAGCGTCTACGGTTTTTGGAGTCCCCGTTTTGATTACCCCGGTACTTTCGTCGCTGGCGGACAAACTCGTTCCGAAACCACCGTACCCTTTATTCAAGCCATCTTTGACGAAATTAAGCGCCTGCAAACCTCACCCGTAACGCCCCAGGAACTCGCTTATGGGAAAGACTCGGTAATGAACTCATTTGTCTTCAATTTTCAAGACCCCAGTCAAACCTTATCGCGGTTGATGCGCTACGAATATTTTGGCTACCCCGCTGATTTTCTGTTCCGTTACCAGCGTGCGGT